>JAACUG010000108.1 GCA_009993045.1 Cyanobacteria bacterium CG_2015-22_32_23 | reverse complement strand
CCTGAAGCAGGAAGTGAACGTCCATCCCATGAAGAGTGGGAACTTGACTCATTGATCAAGTTTGAGTAAGTTTCATAGAGCGGAATAATAAAGATTTGAAAAGGATTAAAGGAAAATTTAGAGATAAATTTGAGTAAATAACTACCATAAATCAATTTGACTAATGGTTAAGTTAATTCTTCTTATTATCTCCCCGTTTCCTTTTATCTCCTGTCTCCTATGAGATACTTTAATTGATAACAGTTTCCCCCTCTACTGGTTCATCTTTAAACACTAATTTTAATAATGGGGGAGCAATAAAAGTCGTAGCAATTACCATCACAATGATAGCTGCATCCGTAGCTGGATCTAATGCACCACTAGCCGAACCAACACCAGCAAACACTAATCCGACTTCTCCTCTAGGAATCATACCAACTCCGATAGCAAGTTTATTGAGGGTTGGTTGTCCCCACACTGTATAACCAGTAACTACTTTACCAATAATGGCGACTAGGATCAAAAAAGAAGCAATAATTAAACCTTCACGATTAGTAGGAATGGCAGGGTTTAAAACGCTTAAATCAGTTTTTGCACCCACACAAACGAAGAAGATGGGGACAAAAATATCCGCAACAGGAATAATTTGTTTTTCTAATTCTTTACGTTTTTCAGTCTCTGCTAATACTAAACCTGCGGCAAATGCACCTAAAATAGCTTCTAATTGAATCACGTTGGCGATGTAGGCAAGAATAAAGGCGAAAATAATACCAGTAATTAAGATACTACCTCTCGTTTTCATTCCGTCAACCATACTAACTATCCAAGGGCTAATTAATCGACCTAGTAAAATTGTACCGATTAAAAATGTGGCTGCGGTAATAATTAAATAAACTATTTGACTTACTTGCACTTCCCCAGTTTTCGCTAAACTTGCCACCACAGCTAAAACGATAATCCCTAAAATATCATCTAACACCGCCGCACCAATGATGATTTGTCCTTCCTCTGAGCTTAATTTTCCTAACTCAGCTAATACTTTTGCAGTAATACCTATACTTGTAGCTGTTAAGGCTGCCCCTGCAAATACCGATGGCACTAAGGGAAGATGGAAAATGTATAATAAGCCTAATGTACCCAAGATAAAAGGTACAGCAACCCCTACTACAGCAACGATAGCGGCGGAAGGGCCTACTCGAATTAACTCTTTTAAATCAGATTCTAAGCCGATTTCAAACAATAAGATAATAACCCCTAATTCTGAGAGTACGGAAATTACTTCACTCATGCTATGAAATACTGCTTCTTCTGTACCCGGAGTTAAGTTAGCAGTGTTTTGTAATAGTTGAATTATTAGAGAATCTTCCGCACCTAAACCACCTTCAGGAAAAACTAAGAATTTGAAGGCAGAAACACCGATAATAACACCACCGACTAATTCTCCTAACACCGCAGGAAGTCCGATACGAGAACATAATTCCCCTCCTAGTTTACTGGCAAAGTAAATCATCACCAAACTTAATAATACACCAGCTAAAATCAGAGAAGGATCTGCTGTTTCCGTTTCCGTAGCTATTGCTAAAACAGGATAAAACCCAGTCATAGATATTAATTAATTTTTAGTTTATGTTTGTTTAATCTATACCTTATCACAAGACAATTAACAATCGATTTTTGTCTATCGAAAAGTTATCAACTATTTATAATTAGCTATATAGAATAAAATCCAGTAAATTTTTTTTCGAGCTACTTAGGGTTTGCTGAATAAATCAGAAAGCTACTAAAATCAAGGCTTGGGGCATCGTTAAGTTAATAAAAAAGTGCGTAGTTTTAGGCATTTTTGCTCAAAAAACAGGGTAGTATTATACAGTTACAAATTCTAATTTCAAAAATCAAAACCATTAAAACCATTGCCCTTTGCCCTTTGCCCATTGCCCTTTGCCCTAACCCTTCCTCAGACTTTTTCAGCAACCCCTACTTAGATTACTTATCATCGTGAATCTCTTTGATTTACTGTTAAATAAACTTTTTTTACAACATTATAATTTACTTATAATAATCCTGAAACCCAAAACTTATCCTTGTCACTTATAGCTTTTCACCAAAGCCTATTTATGATACTTGATTAAATACAATAATATTTAGGATAAGATTTTTTCAGAAAAACGTAAAATATTACCAATGTTTGTTACAATTTGTTAAAAGGCATCAATTTCTCATGGGAAGGTGTTTACATTTTCTCCCAAATTACCTCAGTCGATGTCTATGATCTCTATGGTGAAATTGAGATAAATTAGTAAACCTTGTAAGTAAACTGAAAAAAAAACTGATTCCGTTTACTCATCGCTATCTCAAAGGAAGAGTATCTTTAGAAGTAAGAATAGGAAAGTAAGGACTAATACTATCAATAAATGATGGAATGTTTAGTCAAGTGTGTATCATTAATGTCAACCCCTTACCGTTACCAGTTTTGCTTCTCGTGATTGTTTTCCCCTTCATCTGTCGAGACATTTTAAGTTAAACAATTCATATTTAATCATACAGATGACAACTTCTTTCGCAAGTTTAGGACTTTCAGAATCTCTCGTTAATCAAGTAGAAACTTTAGGTTTTACTACTCCCACAAAAATTCAAACTTTAGCTATTCCTGAATTGATTTTAGGCCGTGATGTAGTGGGACAATCACAAACTGGTACGGGCAAAACTGCCGCTTATTCTTTACCTATTTTAGATCGAATTGATCGCAATGCCAAAGAGGTTCAAGCATTGATTTTAGCTCCTACTAGAGAGTTAGCTCAACAGGTAGCAGAATCTCTCAAGGATTTAATCGGCAAAGAACGTATTTATGTTTTAACCGTTTATGGTGGACAATCTATGGAGCGTCAAATCCGCTTTTTAGAAAAAGGTGCTCATATTGTTGTGGGTACTCCCGGTCGTATTATTGACTTATTACACCGCAAACACTTAAAGTTAGATCAATTAAAATATGTGGTATTAGATGAAGCTGATGAAATGTTAAGCATGGGCTTCATTGATGATGTTAAAGAAATTTTATCTACCACTCCAGCTACTCGTCAAACTACTTGTTTCTCTGCAACAATGCCTCGGGAAATTAAACAATTAGTTAATGAGTTTATGAAAGATCCTGTTAGTATTACAGGAGAAAAACCTCAAGATACTCCTTCTCGTATTGACCAAGTAGTTTATATGGTGCCTCGTGGTTGGTCAAAAGTTAAGGCAATTCAACCTATTTTGGAAATTGAAGATCCCCAAACTGCCATTATTTTCGTTCGCACTAAACGGACTGCCTCAGAAGTAACCGCTAAGTTACAAGAAGCTGGTCAAAGTGTGGATGAGTATCACGGCGATTTAAGCCAACAACAACGGGAGCGTTTAATTCAACGTTGGCGTGAAGGCAAAGTGAAAGTTGTGGTAGCCACTGACATTGCCGCTCGTGGTTTAGATGTATCAGACTTAACCCACGTTTTTAATTTCGATTTACCTGATAACAGCGAGACTTATATTCACCGTATCGGGCGTACAGGAAGAGCAGGAAAAGAAGGGAAAGCTATTGCTTTAGTTGAACCTAGCGATCGCCGTTTATTGCGTCAAATTGAGCGTCGTGTAAATCAAACCATCAGAATCGAGCAAATACCTAATCGTTCAACGGTAGAAGCCAAACGCATGGAAAAACTCACAGAAAAAATTAAGGAATCCCTTGCTGGTGAAAGATTAGCTTCTTTCTTACCCTTAATTAAAGAGTTACATGGGGAATATGAGCCTAGTGCCATCGCCGCAGCAACATTACAAATTTTATATGATGCTAATTGCCCTGCTTGGTTACAACAAGATTGGGAAGTACCGACAGAGTCTTCTTTGAAACCGAATATCGGCGGAAAAGGTAAGCCTTCTTCTGGACGCAAATATGGCAGTCGGGGTAGTAGTAGTTATGAACGAAAACAAGCCTTTGGTGGCGGTGGTAGTGCTAAACCTAAACGTAATTATGATCGTCCTGTAAAAGTAAGATAATATTTTCTGTGATCATAAATGACAAGTAATAAGTAGAATATTAAAGGGCGTAAAAATAATTTATGTCCTTTTTTTTGCTCAAATTTTGGTCATTAAAGATGAAGTTATTAACCAATGCAGATTTTCCAGATACAGCTTTTATTGCTGAAAATGCTTCGGTGATGGGAGATGTCACGATGGGAATCGGCTCAAGTATTTGGTATGGTGCGGTAGTTAGAGGGGATGTTGAAAAAATCGTGATTGGTGCTTATACTAATATTCAAGATGGTGCAATATTACATGGAGATCCCGATAAATTAACAATTTTAGATGATTATGTTACCGTTGGACACCGAGCTGTTATTCATTCAGCACATATCAAAAAAGGTTGTTTAATTGGTATTGGAGGGATAATTTTAAATGGTGTTACAGTGGGTGAAGGTTCAATTATTGGAGCTGGTTGTGTTGTAACAAAAGATGTTGAATCTCGTTCATTAATGATGGGTATTCCCGCTCGTAAAATAAGAGATGTTAGCGAGAAAGAAGCGGAAGATTTAATTAAACACGCTATTAAATATCACGACTTAGGATTATCTCATCGAGTTTTGTTATCATAAATTCCTCATTAATTATATTTATTTCTGTTTGTATTTGTTTATCCTTCGCCACCATTTTTCATTTACGCCGAACACAAAGTGGCACAGTGCGATCGCCATTACAGTTTGTGATCATAAATTACCATTTGATCCGATAAAATGTAAAATCTAAGATAAATTATCAAATTAGGCTAATCATGAAAATAAAAGTTTTATGCCTTATGTCCTTTTTGTGGGGTTTTTAACAGTTAACAAAAAGTTACTTAAATCTTCTTAAACTTACTCATTTATTAAGCTATACTCTAGTAATGAGTAAATTATCTATT
>JAACUG010000056.1 GCA_009993045.1 Cyanobacteria bacterium CG_2015-22_32_23 | reverse complement strand
GAATTAAAATCCCTTCAGTTTCCCACCTTCTCAGTGTTGAGGTACTAACACCTTTTAGTTTTGCGGCTTCAGAAATATATAATTTACTCATTGTTCTAGTCTAGCTTAATAAATGAGTAAGTTTAAGAAGATTTAAGTAACTTTTTGTTAACTGTTAAAAGCCCCCATTCCCGTTGTCTTAATTGAAGAACCTATTGAGAACTATCGGCTAAATCTTCTCTATCTTGCCACATTCCCACAAAAGGCTCATTTTCTAAAGCAGTCAATTCTAATTGATTTTCCAGTCCATTGGATGAAGGATTGAGTAATTGTTCTAAAAGCATTTTTTGTTCATCCGTTGTTAAAGAATAAATAATTTGCACTAAAGAATCTAATAATTTAGTATTCATATTAACTCCTAATAATTAATCATTTAATAGAATATAAACCCCTAAAATATCCATGGGTAATTGAGGAATCACTTTTACTTGTGCCTCTTTGGTGACTTTTCTCACCCGACGATGGGAGTCTAATAAAACGTTAGCCCGTTCAAGGGCGATCGCTTTCAACCCCTCCTCTAAATCAGGTAATCGTTGTAAAATCTTTTCCACCCATTCCTGTTGACGGGTTAAGGGTAAATCACCTGACGGAGTAACTTTAGCCAATAAATCTAAAGTTTCAGCCTGAGAAAGCCATTGAGGATTGCTAGGTATTCCCGTAAAACCTCTTATTAAACATTCCTCCGCTAAAGAGGTTGGAGAGTTAGGAGTGTGAGCATCTTGCTCACTAGCATTATTTACAGAAGCATCTTGCTTATTCTCACCAGCAAACGAGACGTTTGCACTCCCTTGATTCTTCCTAACAAGCGAGACATTTGCACTCCCTTGATTCTTCCTAACAAGCGAGACGTTTGCACTCCCTTGATTCTTCCTAACAAGCGAGACGTTTGCACTTCGGCGACTAACTTTTTCTTCTAACAGATGTCGTAAACGTAACAATAAGATAAAAGTAGGTTTATCAACATCTTTAGTTACCGTTACTCCACAGCGAGAAGCTGTCGGTTTAGTGGATTCAAGGGCTTCCTCAAACAAATAACGAGCTAATCCTTCTACTAAGGGATGATTACGCCCCACATATTCCACTCCTTCAGGGGCAGGATGGATAAAGACGATTTTTCTTGGTTTATCTCCTAATAAGAATTGTACACAATTAGGAATTACAGGTAAATCCCAATGGCGTTTTTTCTTAACTAATGGTGTTCCCATACGTTGACAAGCATTGCTCACAAAACGTTCAACATCTTGCTCATTACCTAAAATTTCATCGGATTCCTGTAACTCTTGTTCTACTTCCTCCGCTTTAATGGCACGTTGGGCAAAACGGGTGCGGTTGAGTTTCTCTTTTTCCACTGCATAATCCCAATTTAGATGAATTTTGGCGACAGGGGATTCTTCATCTTCCAAATAATCAAAAATAGTTAATTGACGGGCAGTAGTGGTAGATTTCTCAAATAACGACTGAAAAACTGCCTCCTGTACTGATGCACTATTCATGGGAATAGGAACAGTAATCCCTAAACTACGGTGAATAGTAACAGCTTTTCTTAGTAAAACCTCTAAAATTGCTCCATCTACGGGGTTATCTTGTCCATAGTAAAGGATACATTTAACGGTTTTGGCTGGTTGTCCATATCGATCAATTCGCCCCTCTCTTTGAGCTAAACGGTTAGGATTAAAGGGTAAATCAACGTGAAGACAAGCATTAAATTGATTTTGCAAGTTAATCCCCTCACTAAGACAATCTGTGGCTACTAATACCCGTTTTTCATAGTTGCTTAATTCAGCCAAGCGAATTTCTCGTTCATCCTCCGATTGCTCCCCCGTAATGGCAATTACCCTGACTTTACTACCTCTTTTTTGTTCTAACGCTTCCCTCAGCGCATTGGCATAGTAATTGGCGGTGGTAATATAGCGACACCAGATAATAGGCTGATAACCGTCATTGAGTAAGTTTTTAACTAAAGAAATAGCAGTTTGTAATTTCTTATCTAATTTTCCTTGTAAAGCGCGCGATCGCTCTACAAAAGACCTTAATTTGCGTTTATCACCTTCACTATAGGTTTGTTTTCCTTGTTCAACTATCACGCTGGGGGCAACATCTACCATTTGTTCCGTATCAGTGGAATCATAAACATAAGTCATCGCTAAGTCTTCATTTAGTTCTTCAATTACATCATCTGGACTATTTTCTTTACTTGCCTGACGGGATAAAGTAGCTACGGCGGCGGCAGGAGAAGACATAACACAACGAATAATGGCTAAAGCTGACCAGTAACGCCCTCGTCGTTGAGCATAGGAAAAACTATCATCAACGGTGGTAACTAACCCCCTTGCAAAATCATAAACTTCATCGAATAATTCCCTATATTCTTTACTGAGGCGATAGGATTCTTCTACAGACTCCCGTTCGGGGAAGGGAGTATCATCAATCCATGTTCTAACATCTGCCCGTCGTCGTTGAATAAAATACTTGGCTAATTCAGTACGTTGCTCGTTTGTTAAAGCATCTAACATCAACTGAGAAAATTCTGGTTTGAGTAACCCCAAAATAGATAGAAAATCAGCCTCAATGCCACTGTGAGGAGTTGCTGTTAAGAGAATTAAATTCTGCTGAAGTTTTTGAGCAATTTGACTGACTAACTGATGTCGTTGTTGAGTAGTTCCATCTCGCCCACTGGTGGCTGTATGAACTTCATCCACCACCACTAAATCTGGACAATGGGTTAAAAAACTAGCTCTGCGTCGGTCTGATTTGGCATAATCCAGACTAACAATGATATGGGGGTAATAACTGAAAATATGACTATCTCCTGATGGTAAACCCCGTTCTAATTTTGATACCGTGCCTGAACGAATTACCACTGCATCGATATGGAATTTTTCTTTAAGTTCCTTTTGCCATTGGTCACATAATTGAGGGGGACATAATACCCCAATCCTTTTTATTTCCCCTCTATCTAATAATTCTCGAATAATTAAGCCCGTTTCAATGGTTTTCCCCACCCCTACATCATCGGATATTAATAAACGTATGGTATCTTGTCTTAACGCCATTAACAACGGCACTAATTGATAAGGACGAGGACGAACTGATAAACGTCCTAGACAACGAAACGGACCTGCTCCACTTCTTAAACTCAGTCGGGTAGCATCTAAAAGTAACTTTGCTGACTCGTGATTTTGTAATGTTTCAGGAGATGGGGGAGGAAATAAAGCAGGTTCAACGGTTTCCCCTAAACCACTAAAAATGCCACAGACTTGTTCTTCACTGCCTGATAAGGGGCGTAAACGAATGAGATTAGGTAAATCTGAAGGTAACACTACCCATTGTCTTTGACGACAAGATACGATCGCCCCAACTTTAGGAGACAGGTTAGCTTTATTTTCTACCTTAACTGTTGCGAATCCCATTCTTTTTCGACACTTTTATTATTATTTCTAATATAGTATGTTTTCTAGTTTTTCCCAACAATTATTTCTCAATCCTGCTATTGCTATAATTTTCCACGCTTTAGCTTCCTCCCCTTCTTGCTCAAAAAATTAGATCGCTTAGTCTAAGCTAGACGAGTTTAAATAGGTATAGTAAGCTAAGACGCATTTAACTTACATTTACTAATTCACCCTTGTTCTTAATTTTTTTGTCCCAATTAATTACTAAACCTCCTTCATTTAATAATTGATTTACTGTTTTTGCTAATGGTTCTTTATTTTCAAAATCTCTATGAGCTATAAATTCTTTAGCCGAATGCCACACTAATTCTATTAAGTTATAATTAGGACTATATACTGGTAAATATTCTAGTCTTATAATAATAATTTTTTCTCTATTTCTTGTATTATTTCTTTCTTTTTATGAAAACTTGCATTATCTAAAAATAATTTTAAAATTGCGATTTAATTGTTAATTGTATTCTGTAGTTAAATTACATCTGCTTGATGAATAATAACGGCTAAAAGCGCTGAAAAAACTGTAATTCCCGTAGCTACTAAAGGATTTTGCCCTTGACTTACGGCAAAAGAGGTAATAATTCCCGCACCAATAGCAGCAGTTAAACCAGCATTAATGAAATCTTTTTCTTGGTTATTATTCATTTTATTGATAATGTTGATAATTTTTTGTTATTAAAACTCAAAATAACATTTTCTTTTTTCCTGAATAACTTTTTTTTAAAAAGATTAATATTTTGCTATATTTCTTAATATTAATTTTTGTTAACCATTAATAATTTGTCAAAAAAATAGAAAGGGAGAAAACATCTTCAACCCTTATAAATCAATGTTATTAATAGTTAAATTGCTTTATGTAATTCTCCTAAAATAACGTCTTTTTTCGCCCCCGTAACACTAGGTAAATTTCCTTCATAATTATTAACGTGCCAATAAGCTAAAATAGCAAATGCCATGGCTTCTTTAAATTCGCTACTGATACCTAAATCATCACTTACCAGTAAATGAGAATCAGGTAGATAAGTTTGTAAACGCTGTTTTAAATAACTATTACGACTACCGCCTCCCGCCAAAATAACTTCAGAGGGTAAGGAAGGTAAAAAACGATGGTAACTATCAGCAATGGAAGCGCAAGTTAATTCTGTCAAGGTTGCTAACCAATCAGCATTACTTAAATGGTAATTTTGTGCATCTTGATGACATTTTTCTAAGTAAATATGCCCAAATAACTCTCTTCCTGTGGATTTTGGCGGTTTTTGATGAAAAAAGTCTTGTTTTAACCATTCTTTGATTAGGGGAAGACATGGCTTTCCTTGACGACTCCAATCACCGTTAAAGTCAAAAGTTTGTTGATTATTAGTCAATTTTTGTACAGCTAAATCTATTAAAGCATTACCCGGTCCTGTATCCCAACCAATAATTTTTTCTTGCCATTTTGGGGTATGAGTTGAGGGTAAATAAGTGGCGTTACCGATACCGCCAATATTTTGTAAACAACGACTATGACGACAATGACGATATAAACATAAATCAATTTTGGAGACTAATGGTGCGCCTTGTCCTCCAGCGGCAATATCTGCTACTCTAAAATTACTAACGGTATCAATATTTGTTAAATGGGCGATATAATCTCCTTTACCTAACTGTAAGCTATAGCCTAACTGGTTTTTTTTGGGCGGTTGATGATATACTGTTTGACCATGAGAGCCTATTAAATCTATTTTTGTGTCTTTGGGAATGATATTTAATACTGCTTGGGCAAATTCAAAAGAGATCCCATGATCTAGTTGAGCTAATTCTGCCATAGAAATAGAATCACCTTCACACACTTGAAGAATTTTAGTGCGCAAAGAGGTAGAATAAGGAAAAGTTTGTCCCACTAATAAATTAACTTTTAAGTCTAATCCTGTACCTTGAATATCAACTACAGCTGTATCAATGCCATCCACAGAAGTACCGCTCATCAAACCTGCGACAATCATATGTTAAATTTCTCACCATAATTAATCTATGAATTTTTCTAGGAAAGATTTTTTGCCTACCTATTAAAATTTAGATTTATTTTAACTCAGATGTTGCACCTTATTTTAACGGATAAAAATGGAGGAATAGAAAATAAGAATAATAATTTACTGTGATATTTTTTTAAAAAATTGTTAAGTTTAGACTATTAAGTATTTTTGTTCTAATGCTCAGGATGATTTGAAGTAAATAAAAAAAATTTAATCGGGTTATTTATTCTTAAAAATTGTTTCATTATTTTGATAGGATAAATTTAGTTAATCCATTGCTATTAGTGTTAATTTTAGCGGTAAAACTCAATGATGAAATTTTCTCGACGTATCTTTTTGCAAAGTGTAGGTTTAAGTGTCACCTCTTTAGGCACATGGGGAAGTAATTTATTCATTTCCAAAAGTCAGTTAAATGCTTATGGTGAGATTTTGGAATCATCAACGTCACAAAAATTAGCCTTATTAGTCGGTATCAATCAATATTCTCAGGGTAAAAGTTTAAAAGGATGTACTACTGATGTTGAGTTACAAAAAGACTTATTAATTTATCGTTTTGGTTTTGAGCCTAATAATATTGTTACTTTAACAGATGATCAAGCTACGAGAGAAAATATTTTAACAGTTTTTGAAGAACATTTACTTAAACAAGTACAAAATAATGATGTTGTTATTTTTCATTTTAGCGGTTATGGCAGACAAGTCAAATTAAATAATAATGAAGATAATTTTTCTTTGGTTAATAGTTTAATTACTCATGATAATATTCCATCTCAAGACAATGTTGTTAATGATATTCTTGTGGATAATATTATTAATTTAGCGCAATCTTTTAAAACTAATAAATATACCCTTATTTTTGATACAAATTTTTTACCTTCTTCTTTACCTTTGGCTAATAAATTGTCTTTACGTTGTCAAGATTTTAACGATAATTTAGTTATTAGTGAAGCCGAATTAAATTTAAGTCAAAAGTTAGTTAATAAGACAAGTCAAATCTTAGGTAAAAATAAGTCTAATCAATTATCAGGTTTAATTTTATCTCCCGTTGTAGATAGTATCTGTACAGAAATTAATAGTGTCCATTTTAATGTAGGATTATTTACTTATGCTTTAACTGAATCACTTTGGCAAATTTTCCCAGAAACCGATAATTTAACATTGATGAAAAAAGTTGCTTCTGAAGTTGCTTTATTTAGTGGAAATAACGAAAAATTAGCTTTTAAACCTAACACAAAAATTGATATTTTTTCCTATCATCTTCCTTTAGAATATTCCACCCAAGGGAATGCTATTATAACTAATATTATAGAGCCTAATCTTGTGGAATTAAAGTTAATAGGCTTACCTTTATTTGTTTTATTTAATTATCAATTAAATTCATGGTTTGTAACTAATATTGATAATCAAAAAATGTTAACTTTGCAAATTATTGCTTTAGAGGGGAATAAAGCTAAAGCGGTTATCATTAATAATGATGAAAAATTAGTAATAAATAAAGGTGTTATTTTAAAAGAATTTGTACGAGTTATAAAGAAAAATACTAAATTAAATATTGCTTTAAATCATACTTTAGAAAAAATAGAAAAAGTTGACGCAACAAGTGCTTTAAGTGCCATTGATACCGTAGAATCAGTAATTAATATTGGGGATAATTTTGCTGATGTTATTATTAGTAAATTTACTAATATTAATAATGGTATCGATGGTTATAGTTTATTTTCTTCTGCAGGAATTTTATTAACAAATACATCCCCTAAAGTATCTCATGAAGCTGTTTCATCGGCAGTAAAACGTTTAATTCCTTCTCTAAAAATTGCTTTAGCTGAAAAATTATTTCATTTAACTTTAAATCAATATTCTTCTTTATTACCTGTTAGTGTTAGTTTAGAAATTAGTCATAATAATAAAAAGTTTATTACTAAAAAACAAACTATTAATAGTTACTTAAATTCTGTTAAAGATTCTAAAATAAAGCCATCTTTTGTTGATAATAACTTATTAATTAATATACCTTTAGGTAGTCAATTTACTATTAATATTGATAACGAAAATGATTATGATTTATATTATTTATTACTAGGCATTAATTCCTCTCGACAGATTATTGCTTATTTTTCTCCTAATTCAGGGATAATTAATCAAGGAAAAACTGTTTCTATTGCTGAAAATTCTGATAGTTTAAAATTGATAGTTAATAACGAAAAAAACTTAGGAGAATTTATTTTAATTTGTGCTAAATCACCTTTTAATAAAACTTTGAATAAATTATATAAAACTACTGATATGAAACTAGATATCGAGCAAATAATAGTAGTAGAAAATCCTGTAATTATCGCTCAATGTATTTTAGAAGATTTACATTTAGGTAGCAACATTAATCCAAATTTAGTTAATAATGTGACAGATATTTATACCCTAGCTTTGAGTAATTGGGCAACATTTAGCTTTGTTTACCAAATAGAATAGTTTAATTTAATTTATAACTATTGAAGATTTATTAATGTCTTAAAAAACTTTTTGTTAAAGGAGAAAAATAATTATTTTTTTAGAAATATTGTTTGATTAAATTGTCTAAAACTACTTTTACTTTATCTCTATTTTAAGATAAATATGTTGGGTAAAATATTGTTATAATTAATATTAGTTACTAAAATCTATCAAAAATATGATTAAAGTTTTTATTGTTGAAGATGAAATTATTGCCGTAGAAAGTCTTACTGTAGATTTACAAAAAATAGGTTATGAGGTGGTAGGAAGTGCAAATGATAGTGAAAAAGCCTTAATTAAAATTAATCAAACTTCTCCTGATTTAGTATTGATAGATATTAATATTAAAGGAGAAAAAGACGGAATTGTTTTAGCAGAAGAATTAAGAAATATTAACTCTATTCCTGTAGTTTATTTAACCGCTTATGCTGATGAAAAAACTTTATCAAGGGCGACTAAAACTTTTCCTTTTGGATATATTGTTAAACCTTATAAAATTCAAGATTTAGCTACTACAATTGCCATCGCTTTAGAGAAATATAAAGAAGTAGAAAAAATTAAAAATCAATTAATTGAGCAACAAGCTAAGTTAGAATTTATTAGTAAATATGATGAGTTAACTCAATTACCAAATCAATTATCTTTAGTAGAAAATTTTAACGCTATTTTGGAGGTATTTTATCAACAATTAAGTTATCAAGAAAATATTAAAAATAATGAAATTCCTCAACTTATTCCTATTTTTTATCTCAATTTTAATCGGTTTAAATTAATTAGAGATGAATTTGGGCAAGAATTGAGTAACCTTTTAGTAAAGGCATTAGTAAAAAGATTAAAAGCTAATCTAAGTGAAGATACAATAATTACTCGCCTTCAAGGAGATGAATTTGCCTTAATTATTCCGCCTATTTCCACTAAACAAGTAGCCATAGATTTGGCTAGAATGTTATTAGAAAAAATTACTCCTCCCTTTATTTATAAACAAAAGGAAATTTATATTGATTTTAAAATTGGAATTAGCTTTTACCCCCTTCAAGGGCAAAATATAGATGAACTTTTATATAAAGCAAAAGAAGCTATTTATGGTTTAGAAAATATCGGAGAAAATCAGTTTCAAATTTACTCTCCAGCTTTACATAAATATACCGCAAAACAAATAACATTAGAAGCACAATTACACCATGCTTTAGATAGAAATGAATTAGAACTTTATTATCAACCAAAAGTGGATATTAAAAATAGTAAAATTATTGGTGCAGAAGCTTTATTAAGATGGAATCATCCTGATGAAAAATTTATTTCTCCCACCATATTTATTCCTATTGCTGAAGAAACAGGATTAATTGAGCCTATAGGGGAATGGGTATTAAACAAGGCTTGTGAAGAATTTAATTTCTTACATAAAAATTATAAAGCAGATTTGCAAGTAGCTGTTAATCTTTCTGCACGACAATTTAATCAAGATTTATTAGAGCACAAAATTTTAAAAATTCTCGCTTTTCATTATTTTAATCCTTCTTTATTAGAGATAGAATTAACAGAAAGCATATTAGTTAGAAATACCTCTTTTGCTTCTAAAAAATTAAATAAACTTAAATCAGCTGGGTTAAAAATTGCTATCGATGATTTTGGCACAGGCTATTCTTCTTTAGGTTATCTTCAATCTTTTAACTTTGATATTCTTAAAATAGATCGATGTTTTATCAAAGAAATTAATACAAATACTAAAAATGCAACTATTACTAAATCCTTAATTGAGATGGCACATCAATTAAACTTACAAGTTGTGGCTGAAGGAGTAGAAAATGAACCAGAATTAGCTTTTTTACATAGGAATAATTGTGACTATTATCAAGGTTATTTATTTAGTCGCCCTCTTCCTTTTTCTCAATTTCAAGAATTATTAAGTAATAATATTTAATGTGGATTAAGAAAATATTTTTTGGTAAAATAAATAATAGTCTCTGTTTCTAAGTCTGCTTTAAATTCACCGAATAAATCTATAGTAACACTATGAATAAAACCATTATTTTTTGGCATCGTAAAGACTTAAGAATTAAAGATAATATCGGTTTAGCAAAAGCCTATGAAAAAAGTTCAAAAATAGTTGGTTTATTTTGTTTAGATCCTGCTATTCTAAATAGAGATGATATTGCTCCTGCGAGGGTAAAATATCTATTAGAATCTTTGGAAGAATTACAGGCAAACTATCGAAAACTAGGTAGTGATTTATTGATTTTTCATGATTCCCCTTTAAAGATTATTTCTTCCTTAATCGAAGAGTTAAAAATCGAAGAAATTTACTGGAATTTAGATGTTGAATCTTTTGCTCATCAACGAGATAATTTAATCAAAGAGGCTTTAACAATTAAGGGGATAAAAGTTAATACATTTTGGGATCAATTATTACATTATCCTGAAACAATCTTATCAAAAACTAACACTCCCTATACTGTTTATACTCCTTTTTGGCGTAATTGGTCACAACAAACAAAACTACAACCGATTCTTTCACCTTCTAGGTTATCTCCTTTAACTCAAGAAGAATATAAAATAGTGAATAATCTTGGTTTGATACCTTTACCTACCCTTGAAAATTTGGGTTTTACATGGGATAACGAATTATTATTAAAAGGTGGAGAAATAGCAGCACAGGAAAGATTAGAGTATTTTTGTAGTTATTTGTTGTCAGATTATAATGATAACCGTAATTTTCCTTACCTTGATGGTACATCACAATTAAGTGCTGCACTCAAATTTGGGACAATCGGAGTTAGAACTTTATGGCAAAATACATTAGAGGAGTTAGAAAACTGTCAAAGTGAAGAAGCAAGGGAAAATATTATAGCGTGGCAAAAAGAATTAGCTTGGCGAGAATTTTATCAACATTGTCTCTATTTTTTCCCAGCATTAGAAAATGGCGCTTATCGAAAACAATTCCAAGATTTTCCTTGGCAAAATAACGAAACTCTTTTTCAAGCATGGTGTGATGGTAAAACGGGTTATCCCATCGTTGATGCAGCCATGCGACAGTTAAATGAAACAGGATGGATGCACAACCGTTGTCGAATGATTGTAGCTAGTTTTCTGACAAAAGATTTAATTATTGATTGGCGTTGGGGAGAAAAATATTTTATGCAAAAACTCTATGATGGGGATTTAGCTTCTAATAACGGTGGTTGGCAATGGAGTGCGTCTAGCGGTATGGATGCAAAACCTTTACGGATATTTAATCCTGCTTCTCAATCACAAAAATTTGACTCCGAGGCGGAGTATATTCGTCAATGGTTGCCAGAAATTAGTAGTCTTGACACGGCAGATTTAGTTACGGGTAAAATATCCCCTCTCGATGCACAAAGTTATGATTATCCTTTACCTATTGTTGATCATAATCAGCAACAACGCCAGTTTAAGTTATTATATCAATCGGTAACTAAGGGATAATTATTAATTGTTGTTGTGAGTTGAAAAAACTACGATAGACTCCTTCGGTAATAATTAAAATTGTAACTAAGTTAGCAAAAGCAATCATAAATAAGATTAATATTTGATAGGAAGCTGCATCTAATGGGTTATTACCTGCTAATACTTGCCCTGTAAACATTCCGGGTAAGCTAACTATCCCTACTATCATCATGGAATTAATAATCGGAATTAAACCTACTCTGATGGCTTCTTGGCGATATTTTTTGATAGACTCTTTTCCCGTTGCGCCTAAAGATAAATGAGTTTCGATTTCCAGACGATTATTTTTTATCATACTTGCTAATCTTTCCCCTGATAATGATGCACCATTAAGGGTATTTCCTAATATCATTCCCACTAAAGGAATTAGGTACTGGGGGTTATACCAATTCTCAGGCTGTATGATAAATACAATACCATAGCTAATAATTAAACTTGTACTAAAAAATAAACCACTCCATACCACTAAAAGCAATCCTTTAATTTTTTTACTGATACGATTTCTAGCAACCACGGCGGCGATAGTAACCATTGCTAACAAAACTAAAATCACGACAAAGGGATTATCTACAGCGAAAATAAACTCTAATATATATCCAATAAACATTAATTGTATCAGCGATCGCCCAGAAGCAATTAAAATTTCTCCTTCTAAATCGAGTTTTTGCCACCATGATAAGATAATGGTAATTAAAATAATACCCCATGCCCAAAATAAATCAATAAAATCTAAAGTGATAATTTCCATATATAGTTTTGATTGAATTGACAACTCCCATCGTTAACCTACAGATATAACTACAGTGTAACGGGGGATTCTTCCTTCACTGAAGGATGCCTTACAAAAGCAGTGCCTTTGCTTGGTCTTACTCTTTCTCCAGAAGCTGTAGCGATATGCCCTACCGCCAACATTCGTAAACCTTCATCTCTGATATTTTTCGCCGCATTTATATCCCTGTCATGTATCGTTCCACATTTAGGACATTGCCACAGCTTCATATCTAAACTTAAACTATCTAACTGATTTAAACAGTGATTACAGGTTTTAGAGCTAGGGAAAAATCTATCTACTTCTATGTAATATTTCCCCCCCCATTCTGCTTTATATTTGAGCATAGTGCAGAATTGTCCCCAACCACAATCACTAATTGATTTAGCTAACTTGTGGTTTCTTACCATGTTCTTCACTGCTAGATTTTCTACTACTATGACTTGGTTTTTGTCCACTAATTTACGACTTAGTTTGTGTAAAAAATCTTCTCTACATCTAGTTATCTTTTCATGTACTCTAGCAACGGCTTTCCTCGCTTTATTGCGATTATTAGAACCTTTTTGCTTCTTAGCTAATTGTTTTTGTTTCTTAGCTAACTTCTGCTCATATTTACGGTAATGCTTAGGATTGCCATATTTGCTACCATCACTGGTTATCGCAAAATCCTTGACTCCTAAATCAATACCAACAGCTTTACCTTCTGAGGATTGTTTAGGTAAATCAATACCATCATCATAGAGACAAGAAGCAAAATACTTGCCCGATGGTGTCATGGACACTGTTAATGACTTTAATTTACCCGAAGGTAAGCGAGACACTTTACAGTAAACCTTTTTCAACTTAGGTAAAGTCAAATATTCACCGTAAAGTTTAATTCCTTGAGGAAACCTAACAGATTGCTTATTACTTTTTTTCTTAAATTTAGGGAATTTAGTCCGTTTTTCAAAGAAATTAAGAAAAGCACTACTTAAATCTAAAGCTACCTGTTGTAAAGCCTGAGATGGAACTTCTGTTAACCATTCCTTCTCTTTCTTTAATTCAGGTAGTTTATTGATTATTTCATTACGACTTAAACCTTTACCCGTTGCCTTGTAAGTTTCATTAGTTAAATTAAGAGCAAAGTTATAGAACCAACGACAGCAACCAAAAGTCTTAGCTAGTAAGACCTTTTGCTCATCAGTAAGATAGATTCTATACTTGAATGCCTTTAACATTTTAACTAACGTTTTTACCTTGCATTCTTATTTTAACATTATGGGGAATGGTAAGGGCAATGTTTTTTGTTGGTTTGCTTACATCTCCCGTTTATTTCTGTGGGTATTTTCTGGAGAAATTAAACGGGAGTCTTACGCTCACATTTCAAGATAAATAATATTAACTGATGTTATCTGTTACTAGCGTGAACATAGAATTAATTGTTGATACCTAACACCTGACACTTTTTCAGCAAAGCCTGAGTATTTCTTTCTGTCTCCTCACTTGATCGATAATTTTATCCTTTAGGGATGGTCATAATTACTTTTAAACCTAAAATTTTTGGTAAGATTTAATTAACTTTAGCAAAAAAAATCTTATGTCACATTTTAGCAGTATAAAAACCCAAATCCGCAATCTTACTTCTTTAAAAGCCGCTTTAGCTGATTTAGGAATAGATTGGAAAAATGGCCCTTCTCCCGTAAGAGGTTATCAAGGAAAAACTAACCAAGCAGAAATTGTGATCGAACAAGAAAACAACTATGATATTGGTTTTAGTTGGAATGGTCAAGAATATGAGTTAGTAGCTGATTTACAATACTGGCAGCAGCCTTGGACTGTTGATGGTTTTTTACAGCGTGTGACTCAAGGTTATGCTTTAAATACAGTATTAGCTGAATCCTCAAAGCAGGGTTTTGCTGTTACTGAAAAACAAAAAAATGAAGATGGTTCAATTCGCTTAGTAGTTCAACGCTGGAATTAATTATTTTCAATCTTAATGATTATTACACAAGGGGATTAATTTCTCCTTGTAAACTCCCTAAAATTTATCTTAATCACTAGAAAAAATGTTAGATCAACCCGATGAATTATTAACCACAGGATTTGAACCAGAATTAGGCGGAATTTGGCGAGATAACCCTGAAAGAAGCGGATTTGAGCCTGAATTAGGCGGCGATGATCAAGAAAAAGGTGTTTATGTTGATGAAGTGACTTGTATCGGTTGTAAAAATTGTGTTCACGTTGCGCCGAATACTTTTTATATTGAAAATGATTTCGGAAGATCAAGAGTTTATAATCAAGATGGTGATGGAGAAGAAATTGTCCAAGAAGCTATGGATACTTGCCCTGTAAACTGTATTTATTGGTTAAATTATACCGAAATTAAACAGAAAGAAACTGAGCGAAAATATCAAGATGTACGTTTATTGGGGTATCCTCAAATTCATAAATCAGCCAAAGTAAAGAAAAAAAATCCTAATTAACCACAGATGATGGTAAATCACGAATTGCTAATTGATTCCGAGTCAAGTTAACATATATCTGGGTAAATTATTATTATAATTAGTAAAATCTCTTGTCTTCTAGCTTATCTATTTGTATTTTTGTCCCTGTAGTGCAAATTGTTCACTCTTTAACCCATTTATTGAGTGGCGATGGTGATAATCCGTCACTATGCAATCGTTATCATTTACATATACTTAATTCCGTCACAGAATTGAGGGAATTTGTTATAGATAATAAAGAAAAATTAGACTGTTTAATAATCCTTAATGATGATGTCAGTATTCCCATCATTCATGAATTTTATGAACAAGGTTTAGTGTTACCAGTCATTATCATCGAACCCGATGAACTCGATTTGTCCAGAGAATCTCTCGTGATAGAATCAGAAATAAAACTCAATTCAGAAACCATAAAAGAATCGGATTTTATTGATCATATTTATCACACCGCCGAAGTTAGATTGAGATTAAGACAACTAGGAAATATAATGAGTTATATTAATAAAGCAATAACTCAATTTTTACACCTAGCTCCCAGTTGTTCTATTGTTGAAAACCCTGAATATACATCTAAACTTATAGAACAAAAACAAAATTTTTTACTCCTACAACAAAGAAGACTTGCAGAAAAACTCAAAGAAAGATTAGGCTATTTGGGTGTTTATTACAATCGAAATTCAAACTATTTTTATCGTTACCTTTCCCAAACAGAAAAAGACGAATTAATAGCACAAATGAGTCGTGATTATCGGGAAATTATCTTAGTCTATTTTAATCAAGAAAGTGATGTAAATCAACAAATTGATCAATTTGTGAATCAAGCATTTTTTGCAGATTTATCCGTTTCTCAAATACTCGAAATTCACATGGAATTAATGGATGAATTTGCTCAACAACTTAAATTAGAAGGAAGAAGTGAAGATATATTAATAGATTATCGTTTAGCTTTAATTGATATTATTGCTCACCTTTGTGAGATGTATCGTCGTTCTATTCCTAAAGAAGAATTACCTTTTCAAGTAGTTTTTCCAGTAGATTAATTTAAAGAATAATTATAAAATATAAAACATAATAAATAATTAGAAAAAATATCCTTATGACTCCTCTCAGAAAAACCTATGTACTCAAGTTATATGTGGCTGGAAACACTCCTAATTCTGTGAGAGCTTTAAAAACCTTAAAAAATATTTTAGAAGAAGAATTTAAGGGAGTTTATGCTCTCAAAGTTATCGATGTTTTAAAGAATCCTCAATTAGCAGAAGAAGATAAAATTTTAGCTACCCCAACTCTTTCTAAAGTTTTACCTCCTCCCGTGCGTAAAATTATTGGAGATCTTTCTGATCGAGAAAAAGTTTTAATCGGTTTAGATTTATTATATGAAGAAATAAGGGATCGAGAATAGGTCATAAATGATGTATAATAATCGCTTTTTATAATAAAAATATACCATTAATTTTCGACATTTATTTAACTCAATTTTAGACTTAAATAATAATAATAAAACAGTTTTCAAAAAAAATTTTAAATCTTAATTTTAACCATGAGTATTATCAAAAAAGAAGAATTAAAAGCTAAAGGTGTAAAAAAAATTCGCACCATGATTGAAGGATTTGACGAAATAAGTCATGGTGGTATTCCTATCGGTAGAACAACCCTTATTAGCGGTACTTCAGGTACAGGAAAAACTCTTTTTGCCGTGCAGTTTCTGTATCATGGTATCAAATATTTTGACTATCCCGGACTATTTATTACCTTTGAAGAATCACCCTATGATGTTATTCAAAATGCCTATAGTTTTGGGTGGGATTTACAAAGTTTAATTGATGAAGGTAAACTATTTATTTTAGACGCATCACCAGATCCTGAAGGACAAGAAGTTGTAGGAAATTTTGACCTTTCAGCACTTATTGAAAGAATCCAATACGCCGTCAATAAATATAAAGCAAAATTAGTTTCTATTGACTCTGTAACAGCAGTTTTTCAACAGTATGATGCGGCTTCGGTGGTGAGACGAGAAATTTTTAGGTTAGTAGCTCGGTTAAAATTACTTGGCGTTACGTCTGTAATGACTACAGAACGCTTAGATGAATATGGTCCTGTAGCTCGTTTTGGGGTAGAAGAATTTGTTTCGGATAACGTGGTAATTGTTCGTAATGTCCTTGAAGGAGAAAGAAGACGGCGTACTTTAGAAATTTTAAAACTACGAGGTACAACCCACATGAAAGGGGAATATCCTTTTACCATAACTGGGGATGGTGTTAATATTTTCCCTCTTGGTGCTATGCAACTAACTCAAAGGTCATCCAATGCTCGTAGCTCATCTGGTATCAAAACTCTTGATGAAATGTGCGGCGGAGGTTTCTTTAAAGATTCTATTATTTTAGCCACTGGTGCAACAGGTACGGGTAAAACTTTGTTAGTGAGCAAATTCTTAGAGGAAGGTTGTCGTCAAGGGGAAAAAGCAATTTTATTTGCCTATGAAGAATCAAGGGCGCAATTATCTCGTAACGCTTCCTCTTGGGGTATCGATTTTGAAGAAATGGAACAAAAAGGACTTTTAAAAATATTATGCTCTTACCCTGAATCTACTGGTTTAGAAGATCATTTACAAATGATTAAATCTGAAATAGCAGAGTTTAAACCCAGTCGTATTGCTATCGATTCTTTATCGGCTTTATCCAGAGGGGTTACTAATAATGCTTTTCGTCAATTTGTAATCGGAGTGACGGGATATGCAAAACAAGAAGAAATTACAGGATTTTTTACTAATACTACAGATCAGTTTATGGGGGCTCATTCCATCACAGAATCCCATATTTCCACTATTACTGACACAATTTTAATGTTACAATATGTGGAGATTCGGGGGGAAATGTCTCGAGCAATCAACGTCTTTAAAATGCGTGGCTCATGGCATGATAAGGGTATCCGAGAATATACTATCAGTAAAGAAGGACCGAATATTAAAGATTCTTTCCGTAATTATGAACGTATTATTAGCGGTTCTCCTAGTCGTATTAGTATTGACGAAAAAACTGAATTATCTCGTATTGTCAAAAATGTTAAAGATAAAACGTCATCCTAATTAGAAATAGTTTCATCGTGTTTTGGTGAGAGTAAAGGCTTAAACATCTACTAATTAGGGGTTGCTGAAAAAGTCTGAGGAAGGGGTAGGGCAAAGGGCAAAGGGCAATGGGCAATGGGCAATGGGCAATGGGCAATGGGCAATGGGCAATGGGCAATGGGCAAAGGTTTTAATGGTTTTGATTTTTGAAATTAGAGTTTGTAACTGTATAATACT
>JAACUG010000004.1 GCA_009993045.1 Cyanobacteria bacterium CG_2015-22_32_23 | reverse complement strand
AGGATAAGAAACAAGAATCACCCATCATAATCTTTGATTTGATGGTGTGAGTGTCAATACATACACACACTAAATATTTATAATGATTTGGCCCTTTAAACCATCATCTAAAAAACAAATTGCTCGAATTGAAATTAATGGTGCGATCGCATCTGGAACTCGTGAACAAGTATTAGAAGCCTTGGAAGTGGTAGAAGAAAAAAAATATCCAGCCTTATTATTACGCATTGACTCACCCGGTGGTACGGTTGCTGATTCCCAAGAAATTTATTCGGCGTTAAAAAAATTAGGAGAAAAAATTAAAATCGTAGCAAGTTTTGGTAATATCTCCGCTTCTGGTGGGGTTTATGTGGGAGTAGGTGCAAATCACATTGTTTCTAATCCGGGTACGATTACAGGTAGTGTTGGGGTGATTATTCGAGGAAATAATTTACAAAAATTGTTAGATAGAGTTGGGGTTTCTTTTAAAGTGATCAAATCTGGACCTTATAAAGACATTTTATCCTTTGATCGAGATTTAACTAATGAGGAAGAAAATATTTTACAACAGTTGATTGATAGTACTTATGAGCAATTTGTCGCAACGGTTGCCGAGGGCAGAAAATTAAGTATTGAAACAGTAAAAAGTTTTGCTGATGGTCGTATTTTTAGTGGTCAACAGGCTTTAGAATTAGGATTAGTTGATCGCTTAGGTAGTGAAAAAGATGCCTTTCGTTGGGCTTGTGAATTAGTAAAACTCGATCCTGATAAGACAGAATGTGAAACTATCGAACAACCAAAATCTTTTGTTAATCGTTTTCTAAATGGTCGTAGTCAGGTAAAATCAGGGGTAGGATCTGCTATGAATTGGTTAGAATTTGAATTGGCTACCAGTGGGCAACCTTTATGGTTATATCGTCCTTAATCTATCATGGAAAATTTGCAATTTACTGGAACAATGAATCAACAGTTAATGACAAAAGTACGAGCAATTCGAGGTGCGATTACTGTCGAAGTGAATACTAAAGAAGCCATGAGAGAGGCTGTTATGGAGTTATTAACTGACATTGAATCCCGTAACCAATTAGATTATGAAAATGTTGTTAGTGTTATTTTTACCGTTACCACCGATTTAGATGCGATTTTTCCCGCTGCGATCGCCAGAGAACGCCCTCAATGGACAAATATACCGCTATTAGATATACAACAGATGCAAGTAAAAGGTAGTTTAGCCAAATGTATTCGAGTTTTAATTTATATAAATACAGTTAAATCACAATCAGAAATGTATCATTCTTATTTGAGAAAAGCAGAAAAATTACGCCCTGATTTAAGTTTAACCCACGCCTTTTTGAGTAATGAGTAGGGGCGAATGGCATTCGCCTGATGAAATAAATGGCATTCCCCCCATGAGATGAAATGTAATTATAATTATCATCAATTTCTGAAGAGATTGCCACAGAAAGAGAAATATATCTTATCCTAAAAGAGAGAAGTTTATAATAATCGATAGGATTAATAACAGTGAATATTCCGGGTAATATTATCACACTGATAGCAGGTATATTACTAACCTTAATCAGTTTGTGGTATGGACAAAATCATGGCTTAATGCCCATAGAAGCCTCTCAAGGTGCAGCAGAAGTTGATGATTTATTTAATCTAATGATGACTATTGCCACAGGCTTATTTTTAATAGTACAAGGAGTTTTGGTTTACTCTATTTTTAAATTTCGTCGTCAAAAAGGAGATAAAACCGATGGTCCGGGTATCGAAGGTAATGTACCCTTAGAAATAGTTTGGACTGCTATACCGACGGTGATTGTATTTATTTTGGCACTTTATAGCTTTGAAGTGTATAACAATCTTGGCGGTTTGGATTCAGAAACATCGAGAGATTTTCCTCAAGAAGAAATGCAAATGGCTGAGAATCAGAATCAAGGAAAAATGGTTGCTTTTAATCCCCATCAAGGACATTTATCTTTAGGAATTGGTAACGCTAACGCAGATATAGAAGTAGATGTTAATGGGATTCAATACGCATGGATTTTTACTTATCCTGATTCTGGTGTAGTGTCGGGTGAACTTCATGTACCGATAAATAAGCAAATCAAATTAAATATGAAAGCAGGAGATGTTATTCATGCTTTTTGGGTACCTCAACTTAGGTTAAAACAAGATGTATTACCTGGTAGAGAATCAACTTTTGCATTTAATGCCAATAGAATTGGCGACTATCCCATTATTTGTGCAGAATTATGTGGAGCATATCATGGCGGTATGAAAACTACTCTTCATGTAGAAAGTGAAGAAGATTACCAAAAATGGATACAAGAAAATACCTTTGCTAGTGCTCAGGAAAAAGCAGATACAATGGCAATGATGACACAACCCATGACAAAAGAATCTCGTTTAGAAATGCACTCTCATCACTTGGGAGTAAATTCTGAAACTCTTGCTCAACTTCATCATTAATAATAAATATAATCACATCTGTTGGATCATTTATTATCTTTTTAGTTTTCTCAGAAATACATTTTTATTCAGCACTTATGACAACTAACATAGTTTCGGAAAAATCTCAACACAAAGAAAGGAAATTAAGAGACTACTTTACCTTTAATACAGATCATAAAGTTATTGGTATTCAGTATTTAGTTACTTCTTTCTTATTCTATTTTATCGGTGGTGCATTTGCTGAAGTAGTACGCACAGAATTAGCCACACCAGATCCTGATATTGTATCACCAGAGTTGTATAACCAACTTTTCACCCTTCATGGTACGATTATGATCTTTTTATGGATTGTACCAGCAGGAGCGGCTTTTGCTAATTATCTCATTCCCTTAATGATTGGCGCTGAAGATATGGCTTTCCCCCGTTTGAATGCCGTTGCTTTTTGGTTAATTCCTCCAGGGGGAGTGCTATTATTAAGTAGCTTTTTAGTGGGTGCACCTCAATCGGGTTGGACATCTTACCCTCCTCTAAGTTTGATGAGTGGTAAATGGGGAGAAGAAATTTGGATTGTGAGTGTACTTTTGTTAGGTACATCATCTATTTTAGGTGCTATCAACTTTGCGACCACTATCCTTAAAATGCGGATTAAGGATATGGATTTGCACAGTATGCCTCTATTTTGTTGGGCAATGTTAGCAACTTCCGCTTTAATTTTGTTATCTACCCCCGTATTAGCTGGAGCATTAATCTTACTATCTTTTGACTTAATCGCTGGTACAAGTTTCTTTAATCCTACAGGAGGAGGTGATCCTGTGGTATATCAACACCTTTTCTGGTTTTACTCTCATCCTGCTGTATATATTATGATTATGCCATTTTTTGGTGTAATTTCTGAAGTAATTCCCGTACATTCTCGTAAACCTATTTTTGGTTATCGTGCGATCGCCTATTCTAGTTTAGCCATTAGTTTCTTAGGGTTAATTGTGTGGGCGCATCATATGTTTACCAGTGGTACACCTGGATGGTTAAGAATGTTTTTTATGGCAACAACGATGTTAATTGCTGTACCAACAGGCATTAAGGTTTTTAGTTGGTGTGCTACATTGTGGGGCGGTAAAATTGAGCTAAATAGCCCTATGTTATTTGCCATGGGTTTTGTGTCATCTTTTCTCATTGGTGGGTTAACAGGAGTCATGGTAGCTTCTGTACCTTTCGATATTCATGTCCATGATACTTATTTTATTGTAGGACATTTTCACTATGTCTTATTTGGTGGCTCAGCTCTAGCACTATTTTCAGGGTTTTATCACTGGTTTCCGAAGATGACTGGTAAAAATTACAATGAAGGTTTAGGTCAATTACATTTTATTTTAACTTTCATTGGTTTAAATATTACTTTTATGCCCATGCACCAATTAGGTTTAATGGGTATGAATCGTCGTATCGCTTTATATGATGTGCAATTTCAACCTTTGAATTTATTAAGTACGGCTGGTGCTTACGTTATGGCAGTGTCAACTCTTCCTTTTATCATTAATGTGATTTGGAGTTTAACAAAAGGCACACAAGCTGAACGTAATCCTTGGAGGGCATTAACCCTTGAATGGCAAACAGCTTCACCACCTATCATCGAAAACTTTGAAGAAGAACCAGTTTTATGGAGTGGTCCTTATGACTATGGTATTGACGATGAAGAGCAAGAAGAAGAAAGTGTGTCGGATATGTTAGCCGATGTCAGTGCTAAGTAGTTGACAATTAATAGTTGATAGTTGATTATATTCACTATTAATTATTAATTATTCATTATTAATTATTCATTATTCACTAATATGCAAAGTTCAGCTATTGACTCTCAACTTACCGTTGGTTACGAAAAAGAAACCGAATCTCACTCCCATGGACATCCAGATCATCGTATGTTTGGATTAGTATTATTTCTTATCTCTGAAAGTATGATCTTTTTTGGTCTTTTCAGTGGTTATATGATTTACTACTCTACTCTTCCCGAATGGCCTATGGATGGCATAGAATTAGAGTTACTTTTACCCAGTATTAACAGTATTATCCTTATTTCTAGTAGCTTTGTCATGCACAAAGGGCAAAGTTGTCTTAAAAATAATGATGTCAAAGGATTACAATTATGGTTTGGCATAACTGCTCTTATGGGTGTTATCTTCTTAGGTGGACAACTTTACGAATATGCTCATACAGGGTTTGGTTTAACAGATAACCTTTTTACCAGTTGTTTTTATGTATTGACTGGTTTTCATGGTTTACACGTTACCCTCGGATTATTCTTTATTCTAGCTGTATTGTGGAGATCAAGAAAAGAAAATCATTATTCTGCTAATAAACATTTCGGAGTAGAAGCATCAGAATTATATTGGCATTTTGTCGATGTAGTTTGGATAATTTTATTTATTCTGGTGTATTTATTACCTTTACAATAAGTATTTAGGGGCATAAATTGCCCCTTTAACCAATAGAATCAGTTATTTAGGGTTTGCTGAATAAATCAGAAAGCTATTAAAATCAAGGCTTGGGGCATCGTTAAGTTAATAAAAAAGTGCGTAGTTTTAGGCATTTTTGCT
>JAACUG010000055.1 GCA_009993045.1 Cyanobacteria bacterium CG_2015-22_32_23 | reverse complement strand
AAAAGGCGGACGTAAGTCAGTTTTGGGGCATGAGCCTGTGAAGTTAGAAGCTAACACTGTAATCTTCGATTCAGTGTGAGTAGTTCACTAATTAAAATCAATGTTGATAAAACTTGATCTTAACCAGAAAATTAATGATAATTTATGTAAAGTAATGTTAAATTTCTCAAAAATTATTTCATGAATAGTGTTATCTCTCGCCGCAATCTTTTTAAATTATTTACTGTTACGGGTATTCTCGGTATTCTTGGTTATTCTAGGGTAGTTAAACCCCAACCAACTATTCATAAATGGGATACTTTAACTTTACCTCGTACATTAAACAAGAGAAAAAAAGTAGTTGTAATAGGTGGAGGATTAGCAGGATTAGCTTCGGCTTATGAGTTAAGTAATCGAGGTTTTGAGGTAACACTTTTAGAAAAATCACCACAGTTAGGGGGCAAAATAGCTAGTTGGGATATTAAGATAGGAGAAGATTCTTTTAAAATGGAACATGGTTTTCATGGATTTTTTCCTCAATACTATAACCTGAAAAGCATTGTTAACGAGATTAATATTAAGGATAACTTTCAATCATTAGATTATTATTCCGTCGTTTTTAAAGATAATAAGTATAAACCAGAGAATTTTCGCCCAAGTCATTCTTCTTTCCCTTGGAATATAGTAGATTTAGCCATATCTTCCCAAAACTCTCTTCATTGGGGTATAAATCTCGCAAATCCAGCTCATTGGAGGGTTTTTCATGCTATTACTAGCTTTAAAATTCCCAACAGTTACTACGATTTAGACGCAATTTCTGTGTCGGATTGGGCTACCAAAGGCATTCCTCAAGGGTTGTTTGATTTATATTTCCTTCCTTTTGCTAAATCTTCTCTTAATGCACCTGATGTTTTAAGTACTGGTGAACTTATGCAGTTTTTCCATTTTTATTTTTTTGGTAATCCTGAAGGGTTAGCTTTTAATGGTACGGTAGATGATATGGGTACAAGTTTAGTTAATCCTATTGCAGAAAATATCAAACATAATAATGGTAAAGTTATCACAGAAGCGAATATTAGTAAAATTAATTGTAGTGGCGATCGCATAACTTCTATAGAATATTATCAAGGAAACGAAGTTAGTAATGTAGCTTTTTGGGTTAACAAGAATTTGTCATTAAAAGATGAACAATATGATTATTATGGAGCAGGAGATGAACTTTTTGCGGTAGTCAAAGATACTGATAAGGCTTTTTCTTTGAGTTGCACTCATCAAGGATGTATCGTTAATAAGCAAGAAAATGGTCAATTTTTATGTCCTTGTCACGGTGCAATGTATGATCAAGAAGGTAAAGTTATCAATCCTCCTGCACCAAGAAATCTTAAAATTTATAAAGTCGTTGCCAGAGAAAATAATAGAGTTAAATTAGTAAATGATGAGGCTAAAATTGCGAGTAAACCAAAGAAAATCGAAGCTGACTATTTTGTGATGGCAACGGATGTTAATGGGTTAAAACATCTATTTAATTTAATAGAAGGAGAAAGTTGTGTACAGACTAAGACTCAAGTAGAAAGTTTACCATTAGCCGATCCTTTTGCGGTAGGGCGTTTTTGGTTAGATAAAGATTTTGATTGGCAACACAGTAATTTTGCTTCTCTTTCGGGATATAAATTAACCGATAGTATTACTCTTTATCATCGTATCCAGAGAGAATATAAGGAATGGGCGCAAAAAACAGGGGGGAGTGTGGTGGAGTTACACGCCTATTGTTATAAAGAGAAAGAATTTCCCACTCAAGAATCGATTTTAGCCACTTTTGTAGAGGAATTATACGAAATTGTCCCTGAATTAGCCAACGCCAAAATTTTACATCAACAATTAGTCAATCAGAAAAATTTTTCAGGTTATCCCCCTAATAGTTTTAAAATGCGCCCTTCCACGGAAACTGAAGTTAAAAATCTGATGTTTGCTGGAGATTGGGTAAAAATGCCTTTTCCTTGCGGATTAATGGAAAGAGCAATTAGTAGTGGTTTACTTTCAGCTAATGCTATCCTGTATCAGGAAGGATTACAAAGACGAGATTTATTATCGGTAAATCCTTCAGGGTTATTAAGTATCTAATTACGCACTCATTCACCTGTTTAAATCAGATATTCAAAGCATCGAAGTGAGTCTAAAGTTTTTCCGAAATTTCCCACTTATCAAGAATATCTTGAAAGAGTATTTCTTCTATCCAAGTTTTAGCTACAACAGTAAGAGGAAGGGCTAATAATAATCCAAATATACCAAAAGCCGTAGCAAAAAATATTTGAGCAAAAAGTGTTACGGCTGGTAATAAAGAGACTTTTTCAGCCATTACTCTTGGTGTTAACCAATAACTTTCGATATTTTGTACAATAAAATACCAGATTACTATAGGCATTATTTTCCAAGGATCATCTACAAGAGCGATCATAACAGGAAAAATAACGCTAGAAGTAGGACCAATATTAGGAATAAAATTTAGTAATCCTGCTAAAAGTCCATGAACTAATACTAATTTCACTTGTAAAATCCATAAACCTAAACCACTTAAAACACCAATAAAAATACAGTTAATAATAATTCCATTTAACCAACTAACTATAGCAATTTCACTTTTATTCAGAATGTCATCGATACGATAACGATAAAAAGAAGGACAAATTTTGATCAGATAATAGCGATATTTCTTCGGATTTAATAAGAAAACAATTGTTAATAAAAATAAAATTATAATTTGAAAAGTAATAATAAATACATTAGAAAAAATTGCTATAAAATTATTAAAAATTTGAGGAGTATTAAAGGTATATTGATTTATAATATTATTCAGATCATTAAAGGGTAAAAACTTTTTGTATTCGCCATAATCAATAGTATTAATAAATTGAGTTATTTTTGTCGCAACACTAGGTAAAAGCTGAATCAATAATTGAAATTGCTCAATAAAAGGAGGCAAAATTAGAGTAAATAATAATGAAATAATAATTAAAAGACTACTCATAATTATTAAAATTGCCTTGACTCTTGTTAAATTAAATTGCTGTAGTTTAATCACTAAACGATTTAAAACAACGGCGAAAATAATAGCTGTAAAAATTAATAGTAAAAATTGTCTAATTTCCCAAATAATATAAAGAGAAATTAAAAAACTTAAAAATCCTAAAGATTGACCAAAATTCATATAATTACTTAAACAAATATATATTTTAAAATTAATTTTTGTAATAAAAATATTTTTCAAACGTCTTTTACAAGTTAGACGATATTAATTTATAATTAATTAAACAAAATTGATTTTATTTTTAATTTTGCACTAAAGTCTATTACTTATTTGTCGAAAAATAGTAGATAAACTCATTTTTTTTATATTTAAAAAGATTTCTTTGTGATTACTAAAAAATATTGATAAATTTATAGATAGTTTAATTAATTAATGTTCAATTTAAAAAAGTAGTTCTATGTCTTCTAAAAAATCTGATCAAATTTTATCTCAAATGGCTTTAAGTTTACTTACTCCTAGTGTTGTCATTACTCAACTGTTGGGAAATGAAATCATGGAATTATTAGAAAACATGGGGAAAGCCAGTGAAGAGATTTTTCGGGGTGAAAGATTACCTATTCTCAAAAATCATTCCTTAGATTCTAATCCATAGCCAACAAAAAGCCTTCTCTGGTAAAAAATTAATTAAAAAAATGTATCCTAAAAAACTGTATCAGATTAATCATTTCAGGTAGAATCATAATATTGTACTGCGTAGCTTACCCTTATTCAAGGGAAGTTCAGAAACTGTGTTGTTTAGTCTTCAATAATTTAGCTTTGATAAAAACATGATTTAGCTTTGAATAATTTAGTCTAATCAAGATATATTTTCTGTAAATTCTTTTGTTTAAATATAACAAATACCCATAAATTAACATATATAAGAGAAAAAAATATGATGATTTCAGCCACTGCTAACTATAAAGAAGAATTGAGTATTTATTCTAGTTCAGAATTATTATTACGTCATCGACTAAAATTAATCGAAAATTTATGGGAATCAGTGTTAACAAGTGAGTGTGGAAGGGAGTTAGTGGATTTATTAGATAAGTTAAAATCTGCTTGTTCTCCAGAAGGACAAACCACAGAAATCCGAGAAATTTCCGTTAGTAAATGGATAGAACAATTAGAGTTAGATGATGCCATTAAAGCTGCGCGTGCTTTTGCTTTATATTTTCAATTAATTAATATTGTAGAACAACATTATGAACAAAGAACTCAAAAATTAATTCGTAAAACTACAACAGAAGATCAAGTAAATGCTATTCAAAATTTAGAATCTGGGAATAATCCCACTTTAGAAACCAATGACAAAGTTCAAAGTTATTTTAATCCTACGGTAAATCCTGCTAGTGGTGGGACATTTCATTGGCTTTTCCCTTATTTGCAAAAATTGAATATGCCTCCCCAGAAGATTCAGCAATTATTAGATCAATTAGATATTAACTTAGTCTTTACTGCTCACCCTACAGAAATTGTCCGTCATACTATTCGTAAAAAACAACGTCGTATTTCTTTTTTGTTGGAAAAATTAGATAGTGCAGAAGAGTCTTTTCGTGCTATGGGTTTAACTAATTCTTGGGAAGCAGAAAATTATCGAGAACGTTTAATGGCTGAAGTGCGAATGTGGTGGCGAACTGATGAACTTCATCAATTTAAACCTACTGTATTAGATGAGGTGGATTACGCTCTACATTATTTTCAAGAGGTTTTGTTTGATACTTTACCTGAGTTATCTACAAGGTTGAAACAAGCATTACATAATACTTTTCCTAAATTAAAACCCCCCACCCATAAATTTTGTTATTTTGGCTCTTGGGTAGGTGGAGATCGAGACGGTAACCCTTTCGTAACTCCTGAAGTGACTTGGTCAACGGCTTGTTATCAGCGTAATTTGGTTATAGATAAATATATAGAATCGATGGCACAACTTAATGATATTTTGAGTTTATCTTTACACTGGAGCAATGTTTTACCAGAATTATTAGATTCTTTGGAAATTGATCGCATTAGAATGCCAGAATTATACGATAAATTATATGTGCGTTATCGACAAGAACCTTATCGGTTAAAATTAGCTTACATTGAAGAAAGATTAAAAAATACTCAAACAAGAAATCAAGCCTTATCTAATCCTGAAACTCGAAAATCAATCAAATTAGCACAAAAAGAAGATAATCTTTATCCTTCCAATCTTGACTTATTAGAAGATCTCAATTTGATCAAATCTAACCTTGAAAATACAGGTTTAAAATGTCAAGAATTAGATCATTTAATATCTCAGGTAGAAATTTATGGTTTTCATCTCACTCCTTTAGATTTTCGTCAAGATTCTTCTCGTCATTCCGATGCGCTTAACGAAATCGCCGAATATTTGGGAGTTTTAGAAAAACCTTATAACGAATTATCCGAAACCGAAAAAACTGCTTGGTTAATACAAGAGTTAAAAACCCGTCGCCCTCTTGTACCTCATGATATTCCTTTCTCCTCAACTACCACAGAAACCATTGAAACTCTAAGGGTTTTACGAGAGTTACAAACAGAATTTGGCTTGGATATTTGTCAAACCTATATTATTAGTATGACAAACTATGTTAGTGATGTTTTAGAAGTTTTATTATTAGCGAAAGAAGCTGGATTATATGATCCCATTTTAGGTACAACAAGTATTCGTATTGTACCTTTATTTGAAACGGTAGAAGATTTAAAACGCTCACAGGCTGTGATGACAGAGTTATTTGAGTTGCCTTTATATCGTGCCTCTTTAGCAGGAGGTTATGATAATATTCCTAAATCTGCTTCTAATCTTGTTTTACCTGAATTACATCCTAAAAATTTGCAAGAAATCATGTTAGGTTATTCTGACAGTAACAAAGATTCAGGGTTTTTAAGCAGTAACTGGGAAATTCACAAAGCACAAAAAACCCTTGCTAGAGTGGGAGATAAATATAATTTAAACATCAAAATCTTTCACGGCCGTGGTGGTTCTGTAGGACGTGGTGGAGGCCCCGCTTATGCGGCTATTTTAGCTCAACCTACTTCTACTATTGATGGCAGAATCAAAATTACCGAACAAGGGGAAGTTTTAGCTTCTAAATATTCTTTACCTGAATTGGCTTTATATAATCTTGAAACTATTAGTACTGCCGTTATTCAAGCAAGTTTACTCGGTAGCGGTTTTGATGATATTGAGCCTTGGAATCATATTATGGAAGAAATTGCTACATCTTCTCGTAAAGCCTATCGTGAATTGATTTATGAGCAACCTGATTTTATCGACTTCTTTTTGTCCGTAACACCTATTGAAGAAATTAGTAAATTACAAATAAGCTCTCGCCCTGCTCGTCGTAGCAGTGGGAAAAAAGATCTCTCTTCTCTCCGTGCGATTCCTTGGGTATTTAGTTGGACACAAAGCCGTTTTCTTCTTCCTGCGTGGTATGGTGTCGGCACAGCATTACAAGATTTTGTCAATCAAGAACCTGTAGAAAATTTGAAGTTATTGCGCTATTTTTATTTAAAATGGCCTTTCTTTAAGATGGTAATTTCTAAAGCAGAAATGACTCTTTCTAAGGTTGATTTACAAATGGCAAGTCATTATGTCGATGAATTAGCTTCTAATGAAGATAAAGAGCGTTTTCAGACGGTATTTAACCAAATTGCTAAAGAATACTATTTAAGTCGGGATATAGTATTGCAAATCAATGAGCAAGATCGCTTATTAGATAATGATCCTGAACTACAAAGATCGGTACAACTTCGTAACGGTACAATTGTTCCTTTAGGATTTTTACAAGTATCTCTACTCAAACGTTTAAGACAATATGCTAGTCAAGATAAAGCTGGTTTAATTCACTTCCGCTATAGTAAAGATGAATTGTTACGAGGTGCTTTATTAACTATTAATGGTATTGCCGCAGGTATGCGTAACACAGGTTGATCTAATCATAAATAATCAATGATTGACAATTAACAATTAAATTTTCCCTATAGTATAAAATTTGGTCTTTCTTCTTGAGTTTTAGTTAATATTGTTTCTAGTTCTGGCCATTTTTTTTGTTCAATATTATCAATTATTATGGTTAAATTTTCCTGATATTCTTTTAAACAACTCAATATTTTTTCTCGGTTATATTGTGCCATCATTAATCCTAATTCTGCGTTTCCCCCTCCTACTCGACTTGTATCTCTAAATCCCGAACTTGCTAATTTTTTTGCTAGTTTTACTACTTCTTCATTATCATTATTAACGCAACTATTAATCAAATTTGCACTTATCATCACTGGTAAATGCGAAATCCATGCTACTGCTTGATCATGTATTTCTGGTGTGGTTTTATATACTTTACAACCTAGCGATCGCCATATAGTAGTTACTTTATCCATAGCATCCCTAGAAGTTTGGGGTAGAGGTGTAATTACGCAAGAAGTATGATCAAATAAATGAGATTCTGCCGCCTCAATTCCCTGATTTGCCGTACCTGCCATGGGATGACTACCGACAAAATTTTGCCATAATTGTGTAGCATGATCAACAATCTCTCCTTTTACCGAGCCTACATCCGTAATAATTGTTTCCCTAGATAAATATTTAATTATCTTCTCTATACTAGGTAAAATCTGTGCTATAGGGGTACAAATGAAAATTAGATCTGTTTGCCCCAAAATTTTAAAATCAGTACTAGCATCCTTGACTATCTTTTTTTCTATGGCAAGATTACAAGTTTTTAATTGACGAGAAACTCCCATAACATCATAACCTTGATTCGTTAAATCTAAACCTAATGAGCCACCAATTAAACCTAAACCAACAATACCTATTTTCATCATTAATTATCACTAAATTATCATTTTATTTTTTCATAACTTTTAATTCCCAAATATTAATTTTTTTAGCAATCCTCTCTTTTTTATCTAAAATCATGTTAGAAATAGTCAATTCTTTATTAAATAAATATACTTTTTAAAATGATAGAAGAATCAAGTTTTCACTTTCCTGAGTCTCACTTAAATATCTTACATCTTATTAGTGCGATCGCATGGGCTGATGGTGATTTAAGTCAGGAAGAAACTGACGTATTAATGGAATTATTTAAAGCAGATTTACCCATAGATCCACAACCCATAACTTATATTGACGAAAATATGGCACTATATGATAGTATGTCGGCTAATTCTGTTATTTATGAACAAGTACAAGAAAGAATACAAGCTGAATTAGCATTTAAGAATATTCTTGATAGTTACAAAAACAATCCAAGTACTTTAGAAGATTTACTAATTCCCATAGAATCTCTTGAGGATCGTTCTTTAGCGGTAAAATTAGCTTATATGGTAATTAAAGCAAGTCCAGATAAAAATGGTAACTTAATTTGTCCCCAAGAAAAAGCTATTTATCGTAAACTTATTCAATTATTAAACATTGACGGTAATTTAGTTCAAAAAATAGAATGGGAAGCAGATAGAGAATTAGAAAAATTCCAACATCCTTTTAAAGCATTTATGGAAAATGTTAAGAATATTTTGTTTAAAAAAATTGAGATTTAATCAAATAAAGGGAATGATTAGATTCCCCAAAATAGACAAATTAAAATCTATAAATTGTTAATTATTTATCCATTAAGAGCGTAAATAACGGGAAAAATTATAGTTAGTATCTTGTACTCTAGCAATACGATTACTAGCGAAATCTCTGATAAAATCATGAGCGGGATAAGCCACAGTTATTAAGACAGAAATAATAGTGATTTTTTGAATTAATTTATTCATAATCGTTGAGTAATTCATGGATATAAGTGATTATTAATGTTTATCAGCATTACTCCTTCGCTATCCATCCCTGAAAAATTTTCCTTTATCAGTTTTGGTTAATGCTATGGTTAAGATCATAACATATCGCAATAAGTAATCAGCTATAAGTTTTAACAATATAGTAAGTTTAGAGACTTATTTTTTATCTTGAATTAGCATATTAATTGATTTTTAATAACTTCAAAATATTGTTGAAAAAAGTACTAATTGTTTTTGTATAAAGTCTTAATTAAATAAATCTTTCTACCATATCTGCAGCTGATTGACTAATTTCTTCTGCTAAGTTAAATAACTCTCTTCCCGTATGTAAATAATAATCATCATAGGTTAAAGTAAATCTTTCTAACTCTTCAATTCCATCGCTAATATGATTTAATCCATAGTAAAGATTAGCCGCAATACCACCATATAAACTAGGATTAGGTTGGGAGGCTAAAATTTTTTTTGCCATCTCAAAACCACGACGACAATTTTCTAAATAATTAGTAAAAATAGACATTAATTCATCATCAAAAACATCGGCGGATAAATCTTCTATCTCTTTTTCTAAAGATAAAATAATAGAATCAATCAAAGTATTAATGGGAAAATAAACGTCTTTTAACCAATGAAATTGTAAGTGTTCTTTTTTTCTTCGATTTTCTTTATCTTGTCGATAATATTGTGATGCGTGATAACTTTTATTTTGTCTATTCTCTATTAAATTATGATTTTTTTGTTTGATTTTTTGATCATAAATATAACGCTTTTTTGGATCATTAAGTACCTCATAAGCGGCATTTAATTTGATAATTTGCTCATGATTTGCATTTTTATGTTGACTATCTGGGTGAAATTGCTTTGCTAAATTTCGATAAGCCTGTTTAATTTCTGCCCCTGAAGAGTCAATTTTTATTTGTAAAATTTCGTAATAATTCATCCCTTAATCTGTCAAATCTTGAAATAAAGGTGTACTTAAGTAACGCTCTCCGAAACTAGGTTGAATCATAACAATTAGTTTACCCTCATTTTCGGATCTTTGAGCTAATTTTATCGCCCCAGCTAAAGCCGCACCAGTAGAAATTCCAGATAAAATACCTTCTTCTCGTGCTAATCTTTTACCATAAATGATAGCTTGTGTATCAGAGATAGTAATTATTTCATCAATTAAATCTAACCGTAATACGTCAGGAATAAACCCAGCTCCAATACCTTGTATTTTATGAGGTCCTGGTTTCCCTCCTGATAATACAGGGCTATTTTCAGGCTCAATAGCGATGGTTTTTAAAGTGGATTTTTTTGATTTAAGTAACTCAGTAATCCCCGTAATTGTACCACCAGTGCCGACACCAGCTACAAGAAAATCAATTTTACCGTCGGTATCTTGCCAAATTTCTTCCCCTGTGGTTTGATAGTGAATTTGAGGATTCGCAGGATTTTGAAACTGTTGTAGCATATAAGCATTGGGAATACTATCAACAATTTCTTGCGCCCTTTGAATACAACCGCGCATACCTTCGCTACCATTGGTTAATTCTAATTTTGCCCCATAAGCGCGTAACATTGCCCGTCTTTCTTGACTCATGGTTTCAGGCATTGTCAAAATTAACTGATAACCCTTTGCGGCGGCTGTCATAGCTAAAGCAATTCCCGTATTACCCGAAGTCGGTTCGACTAAAATAGTTTTTTCCGGGTGAATTAAACCCGCTTTTTCTGCTACTTCTATCATATTAACCCCAATGCGATCTTTCACGGAAGCTGAAGGATTCATGCCCTCTAATTTAATAATAATGGATGCTACACAACCTTCTGTTTGAGGAATACGGTTAAGTTTAACTAAAGGAGTTTTGCCAACTAATTCAGTAATATTATTTGCAATTTTCATATTGTTGTTGTCAAAATTAATTAATCTATATATTATGTATTTTACTTAGTCTTTGATCAGAATGAAAAATTATAATTATTTATTTTAAAATGAAATTATTGACTAACTTTAGTGTATTATTTTAAGTAAATTTTAAAAAATTATCCATGAATTTAACAACACAAACTTCAAATTCTTCTCAACAAAATACTGCCTTAAAAGATATTGAAGAATTAACTCTTTCTTTAGTGATTCAAAACTTTAATCCGACTCTCTTAAGTTATGATTTTTTGAATATGAGTGGTATTGTGCCTAAAGAATGGGAATTAGCCTCACAACCTATTATTAATCAAAAAGGCTCACAAGTCAGTTTTAAAAATGGACTTAATATCATAGCACAACCAAATACTATTAGTTTTATTGAAGGTTTAGGTACAAAAGAACTTAAAGAACTTCAATTTGCAAACATTGCTCAAAAATATGTTGAAAAAATGTCTAATGCACAATATCAAGCTATAAATGTTATTTCTAAAATTATTACCCCATTTTCTGAGGATAAAGAAGGAGGCAAAAATTTTATTAATGATACATTACTTCGTAGTGGAGTTTGGCGCAATTTTGGTAATATTATCCCTCAAGCATCTGTAAACTTACTATACCAATTAGATGAATGTCAGTTAGGTGTAAATATAAACCCAGCACAACTTCAACAAGAAAAAAATATTATTTCTGCGGTTTTATTTGCAGGTAATTTTAACTATAATTTGACAACATTAAGTGACGAAGTCAAAATCACTAAATTAACAGAAAAAATTAATAATTGGGAAAAAGATTTAACAACTTTTAGAGAATTAATTTATCAAAAATTTTTACAAAAAGCCATAATAGAAAAAGCAAGTTTATTTGATACTCTTTAAAATTAATTGTAGGGTGGGCATTGCCCACAAAAACTACTAATAATAAATTCAAAAAAATCAAGAATAAAGTTTAGCAATATCCCCCAAACTTCTAGCGATAATTCCCTCACCTTTAGCCGTCATTTCCCAGTCATCATCAACACGAGTTAATTCTGCCATAATCATTCCTGTTTTGCCTTGATAACCATTTTTAGAAAGAGTATAACGGACAATTTCTTGATTATTAGTAACATTTACTAAACGTACAAAAGCATTTCCAACCTGTCCAAAATCTTGCTTTCTTTCTATCGCATTATAAATATTTACCACAAAAACTAGCTTACTAATATTACTAGGAATTAAGGGTAAATTTACATTGATTTCCTCATCATCACCACTGCCTGAGCCCGTTAAATTATCACCTAAATGATTAATAGCAGAAGAATGATGACGTAAATTACCGAAATAAACTATCTCACTATTAGACTTAAGTTTACCTCTCGAATCTAAACATAAAACTGAAGCATCTAAATCAAAATCTGCTTGAAATAAACCTCCTAATAAACCGCTTTTTTTTGCCACATCCCAACCTAAACCGCACATTAATTGTTGTAATTTTGGTGCTTCTTTTTTCAGGGAAATTTTTTGCCCTTTTTGTAAGTTAATAGCCATGATATTTAGTTGATATTAAAGGTTAAATTGTTGCTTATTATTTATTATTGATAACGATTAAGTAAAGACTCCAAGCCACCTTGATAACCAGCACCAACGGCATTCATGCGCCATTCACCATCTTTACGATAGATTTCAGCCATAATTAAAGCTGTTTCAATGGAAAAATTTTCTTCTAAGTCATAACGTAAAATTTCTTCTTTAGTTTCTACATTAACTAACCTTACAAAAGCATTTCTTACCTGCCCAAAATTATGCCCTCTTTTTTCCGCTTCATGGATAGTGACAGTTATAACTATCTTACTAATATCTGCTGGAACTTTTCGTAAATCCGCAATAATTCCTTCGTCATCTCCTTCCCCTTCACCCGTGAGATTATCTCCCATGTGTTTAATGGATTTTTCAGGATCTGGACTGGTAAGATTGTTATAAAAAATAAAATGCTTTTCTGAAATTAATTTTTCATTGGAGTTTAAAAGAAATATGGAAGCATCCAAGTCAAAACTTCCACCAGTATCTGTTACATTGGTATCCCAACCTAAACCAATAAATGCTGCCGTTAATCCGGGTGCGACTTTATCTAACGAAACTCTTTGCCCTTTGCTTAAAGATATTGCCATAATTAATTAATAGTTGATATTTAATTTATATTTCCTAATCCACATCTCCAAAAAAGAAATTTAAAATCAATTCTTGTTTAGAAATTATCAATTATTGTTGTCATTGCCTGTTAGCTAACTTCTAAAAGAAGTCTAATGGTTTATTGATAACGATTAACCAAAGCCTGTAAACCTCCTTGATAACCAGCGCCAACAGCATTCATACGCCACTCACCATCTTTACGGTAAATTTCAGCCATAATTAAAGCCGTTTCAATGGAAAAGTTTTCTTCTAAGTCATAGCGTAAAACTTCTTCTTTGGTTTCCACATCTACCAATCTAACAAAAGCATTTCTTACTTGCCCGAAATTTTGCCCTCTTTTATCCGCTTCATGAATAGTTACGGTTACGACAATACGAGCAACATCTGCAGGTACTTTTCTTAAATCAACAATAACAACTTCGTCATCGCCATCCCCTTCTCCCGTTAAGTTATCACCCATGTGTTTAACAGATTTTTCGGCATCTGGACTGGTAAGATTATTATAAAAGATGAAATGCTCGTCAGATATTAGTTTTTCTTTAGCATTTAACAAGAATACTGACGCATCCAAATCAAAGTCATGACCTGTATCAGTTACATTCGTATCCCAACCTAAACCAATAAAAGCTGCATTTAATCCGGGTGCGATTTTGTCTAAGGAGACTCTTTGCCCTTTTTGTAATGAAATTGCCATAATTTTTTTTACACTAGAATTTGCTTCTATTTATATATCAGTCTCGTTTTTCTATTTTATGCAATATTCACAAAAATTTTTGTCAATAATATGTATTTTATAATGATGTTTTGAATAATTCTAAAACTTTTTCCCATGCGTCTTGTGCTGATTCTTGATGATAACTTGCCCTAGCATCGCAAAAAAAGCCATGATCTGCATTAGAATAACGGAAGATTTGATGAGAAATGTTATCTTTTTGTAACTGAATCTCAATTTGTGCAACTTGTTCAAGGGGGATACTAGGATCTTTTTCGCCGTAGAAACAATATATTTTGCCTTTTATGTCCTTAGTTTTGTCAATAGTAGCAAAATTTTCATTTGGACACCAGTTAGCAATTCCTGCACCATAAAACGAGGCTGTAGCTTTAATATCTGGTAAGGTTGCCGTTAAATAAACTACAAGTCCACCGAAACAAAAACCAATACTACCAACCCCAGTTTTTTTGACTTGAGGTAATTGATATAAATAATCTACGGTAGCTTGAATGTCGCTCAATAATTCTTCAGCTTTTGTATTGTCTTTATATTTTTTACCAATCTCGATAGCTTCAGGGGTATAACCTGCGGTAAAATTAGGCGCTTGACGTTGATAAATAGCGGGTGCGATGGCAATATAACCTTCTTTAGCAATTCTACAGGTAACATCTTTAATATGATCATTTACGCCGAAAATTTCTTGAATAACAATAACTGCAGGTAAAATTTCCGTGGTGTTAGGTTGTGCTAAAAAACCTTGAATTTGTAAATCTTTATTTGGAATAATAACGTTAGAAGTAAGAATATTCATAAATATTTAATAGGAGTTAGGAGTTAGGAGTTAGGAGTTAGGAGTTAGGAGTTAGGAGTTAAATAATTTTTATTATCAATTACAAATGTTTATCTTAGGTTATATTATCTAAATAAATACAATTAATTTTTACTGATAGAAACAGCTTCAGTTAAAAATATACTTGCTTTTTGTGCCACATTATCACGAACTTTCATCGAATATAATTTGATTAAATTATCCGCAATAAAAGAATCTCTGACAATTAATTTATCTCCCGAATTAAAATTAGTTTCATAAAAAACCTCTTTTATTCCAGCGGAAATAATCAACTTTAAACAAGAAATACAAGGCTCAAGAGTAACATAAATAGTTGCCCCATCGGTAGCAATACCGTGTCTGGCAGCTTGGGCGATAGCATTGGCTTCCGCATGAACCGCACGAGATGGTAAAATTTTACTAGCATCACAACTACTTAAACCCTCATAACAGAAACCTTGGGCGGTGCAATGAATTGAGCCTGATGGAGAGGCATTGTAACCCGTTGCTAATACTTGACGATTTTTGACAATAACTGCACCAACGGGAAAAGCTAGACAAGTTGAGCGTGTAGCGGCTAACTTTGCCATTAACATAAAGTATTCATCCCATGTCGGTCGATGTGCTTCTCTATCTTCCATTAATAATTCCTAATTTTTAGTGCTTCATTCCTAATTGTTCTAAGGCTAAATCAATATTATCACGAACGGATCGTGCAGAATTATGAAGGATTTTTCTTTCTTCATCGGTGAGATTAATTTCGACAATTTGCTCAACTCCTCCACATCCTAAACGACAAGGCACACCTAAATAAATATCTTTTAAGCCATATTCTCCTTGAAGATAAACAGCAGCTGGTAATAACCGAGATTGATTTAATAATACTGACTCAATCATGTGAAATGCGGAAGAAGCTGGGGCGTAATAAGCACTACCAGTTTTTAACAGTTTAACAATTTCTGCACCACCATCTCTGGTGCGTTGTACTAATCTTTCGATAGTTTCTGTATCCATTAATTCGGTGATGGGAATACCACTTATCGTACAATAACGAGGTAATGGTAGCATTAAATCACCATGACCACCTAATACCATACTTTGAACATCATTAAAAGATACTCCTAATTCCATAGCTATAAAAGCCTGTAAACGAGTAGAATCTAAAACTCCAGCCATACCTACTACTTTATATGAGGGTAAATTAGTCGTTTTCCACACTAAATAAGTCATGACATCCAAAGGATTTGTTATTACTAAATAAAGTGCGTTAGGGGAATAAATAAGGCATTTTTGAGCGGCTTCGGTAACGATTTTTGCATTTATTTTTAATAAGTCATCCCTCGTCATACCCGGTTTACGGGCAATTCCTGCGGTGATAACTACTACATCAGAATTTACAGTATCTTTATAGTCGTTTGTGCCGACAATACTACGATGGTGAAACTCTAAACCTGTGGCTTGGGTTAAATCAAGGGCAATACCTTGGGGTAAACCTTCCACAATATCTAATAAACAAGCGTCAGCAAGGTTGCTTTCAATGATTTTTTGGGCTAAAGTTTTACCAACGTTACCTGCACCGATAATGGATACTTTGGGAAATTTATTACAGAGGGGAAAAGTTTGAGATTGAGTCATAAATTAGTCAACTAATTCGAGATGGTCTAGTTTTAACCATACACTAGGAGTAGGGGTATAAAATTTTACTAAAGCATAATCTTCATTAAAATCTAAGATTTCTCCTTTACTTTCAAAAAGATAAGAAGGAAAACGATTGTCACTGGCTTTGGCTTCTAAGCTATTTTCTAACTTTTCTCGAATTGCCTTTACAAATGCACCTTTTTTTACTTTAATTGCCATAATCTTTATTTTCAAACTATTTGTGATGATTCTGCACTTATTTTGCCATAATTTGATAACCAAGAATCAATAATTAATTAAAATCTCCTTTTTTAGCAATCTTATTTGAGTCGTAACAAAATAATCAGTTAATTTGCTTCAAAATTGGGTTAGGGAGGCAAAATTTTCACTAATAATTTAGGAATTTTATCGTCAATTCTTGAGTTAAATTAGTTAAAAAGATCTCAATGTAAGTCACGCTATACTAAAAGATTAGGTTTAACTATAATAATTTTTATCTACACAAACTATGACTGAAAAAAAACGTCTTTATAATATTACTACCTTTGGCTGTCAGATGAATAAAGCCGATTCTGAGCGCATGGGAGGTATTTTAGAAAATATGGGTTTTGAATTTACCGAAGATCCTAATAATGCTAATCTGATTGTTTATAATACTTGTACTATTCGAGATAATGCCGAGCAAAAAATTTATTCTTATTTAGGCAGACAAGCACAACGTAAACATCAAGAAACAGATTTTACTTTAGTTGTATCTGGATGTGTTGCACAACAAGAAGGAGAAAATCTATTAAGACGTATTCCTGAGTTAGACTTGGTTATGGGGCCGCAACACGTTAATAGACTAGATAGCTTACTTGAGCAAGTTTTTGCTGGTAATCAAATTGTCGCAACTGAACCTATCCACATTTACGAAGATATTACTAAACCTCGCCGTGAAAGTAAAGTTTCTGCTTGGGTAAATATTATTTATGGTTGCAATGAAAGATGCACTTATTGCGTAGTTCCAAATGTTAGAGGCGTAGAACAATCTCGGACTCCTGAATCTATTAAAGCAGAAATTGAGGAAGTTGCTCGTCAAGGTTATAAAGAAGTTACTTTGTTAGGACAAAATATTGATGCCTATGGACGTGATTTAGAAGGTACTACAGAAACAGGTAGAAATTTATATACTTTTACTGATTTACTATATTATATTCACGACGTAGAAGGTATTGAGCGTATTCGTTTTGCTACTTCTCACCCCCGTTATTTTACTGAGCGCTTAATCAAGGCTTGTCATGAATTACCCAAAGTGTGCGAACATTTCCATATCCCTTTTCAGTCTGGAGATAATGATATTCTCAAAGCCATGAAACGAGGTTACACCCATGAGCGTTATCGTCATATTATCTCACTCATTCGTCATTATATGCCTGATGCCTCTGTTACTGGTGATGCTATTGTCGGTTTTCCAGGGGAAACTGAAGCACAATTTCAAAATACTTTATCCTTAGTTAATGATATTGGTTTTGATCAATTAAATACCGCCGCTTATTCTCCTCGCCCAAATACTCCTGCTGCTTTATGGGATAATCAAATTAGTGAATCAGAAAAAAGCGATCGCTTACAACGATTAAATCATTTAGTATCTATTAAGGCAGCAGAAAAATCTCAACGATACTTAAATCGTGTGGAAAGAGTATTAGTAGAAGATGTTAACCCTAAAGATACCAGTCAAGTTATGGGTAGAGTGGAAGGTAATCGCTTAACCTTTTTTAAGGGTGATATAACAAGTTTAAAAGGTAAAATCTTACCAGTAAAAATAACACAAGTTCGTTCCTTTAGTTTAACTGGGGAGGCATTATCTTTAGTTAATAGTTAAGTTTTAATCGGTATCAGGTTTTAGGTTTAACGACAATGATTGAAGTAAAAAATTATTAAAATTTAACGGGTTGACAAAAATTAATCACCATAGACTTCTTACAGAAGTGGAGTAATGAGTAAGAAGTAATGGTGCGATTCGTTCGCTAGAAACTAGAATTATATTCTAGGGGATTAGCGGTAATGTATCAA
>JAACUG010000066.1 GCA_009993045.1 Cyanobacteria bacterium CG_2015-22_32_23 | reverse complement strand
GGGATTTTGAGAGTAATCTTGAAATCTAGTTAAGAGGATAAGAAACAAGAATCACCCATCATAATCTTTGATTTGATGGTGTGAGTGTCAATAAGAATATCTCAAAAATTTAATTAAAGATGAAAAATAGAGATAAAATAAACATCACCTATTTAATATTGCCATATCTATGAATAACCTAAATAAGAAAATTGGCTTTAAAAAAAACTTAGATAAATTACTCTTTCTTTTTGCTACTTTATATTTAATGTTTGTAGCCGCTTGGTTTTGGAAACATAAACAACAAGAAATTTCATCATTGCCAATTACTAATAATTCCACGCAAAAATCTAGTAATAATTACCCTCAAAATCAAGATATTAAAAATATTTCTCCTCCTCAAGATAATTTACCCCAAATAAATATACAAACAACAAAATTACCTTCTCCCCCTTTACCGATACCATCTTTAACCATACCACCGTTACCTGATAGTAACATCGCCAGTAATATTATTCCTCCTCCCCCTTCTCCCCTTCCCCTTCCGTCTCCTCCTACCCTTCAAGAAATTTCACCCACTCCCATTCCTCAACCTCCAAAACCAATTCAATCATCTTCTCCTTCTCCTTCTCCTCCTTCTATCTCCATACCACCACCACCACCATTACCCTCCCCTCCAAAATTAACAAAAGTACCTGTTTTAAATACTTTAGATAAAACAAAGAAAAATAATTTACCAAATTTAACTTCTACTACTACCGACATCAAAAAAGAGACTAACTATAATTACACTTTAATTGGTATTGTGGAATTAGGAGATACTGGAAGTATGGCTTTATTTAACATTAATAATGTCACGGAAAAAGTAGCCATTGGGGGAGAAATTGGCACAACAGGATGGGTATTAATGACGGTTAATGGTACACAAGCGGTAATTAGTCGTCAAAATCAGTCGGTTTATCTCAGGGTAGGCGAAACATTTTAACTATTATATTTAACTAATATTATGAGTTTATTTGAAGATTTAAGTAGTTTTTTAGAATCTCGTTTAGAAGAATTTTTGCAGAGTAATCCTAATCTAAATTTAATGATTATTTCTCAAGAATTAAAGACTCAAAAACAAGATAGTCTTTATTTAATTTCTCAACTAGAAAATGAGCAAAAAAAACTAGAAAATGAGATTTTAAATTTAGGAAAAGAGGTTCAAATATGGTATAGTCGTAAGGAAAAAGCCACCGTAGCGGGAAGACTAGATTTAGCAGCAGAAGCCGAGAAAAGACAGACTTTATTATTAACTCAAGGTAATTTACTTTGGGGCAAAATGGAAGAAGTGAAACAAAAAATTATTAATAGTAAAAAGTTATTAATTTCTATTGAAACAAAACAACAAGAAGTTGATTTAAAAATAGCACAACTTAAAGCCAATGAACAAAATAATTATCAAAATCAAACCGTTAATCAAAACTACTCAAATTATCATAATTCTGGGGATGATTTAGAAACTAAATTTCATCAATGGGAAATTGAACAAGAATTTCAAGAAATGAAGAAAAATTTACAGAAATAATGTTTTTACTAAAATAAGCAAAAGCCTAATTATGAAGTATTTATCTATTCCAATGTCAATAATTATCTCTCTTTTTTCTACTAATATACTTAAGGCTGAAACTTTACCTAGTGCAGAAGAATTTGGTAATTTTTTTGGCACTTATTTATGTCAATCATTAACAGATTCAGGTATGAGAGATAAAGATAAAGTAATGGAAGAATTTGCTCAAGATTTAATTAATAAATATGGTGAAGAAAATATGACGATATTAGCTGATAAAATAAGTAAATTAGATCAACAAGATAGTTTAAATGATGACTATAATATTAGTTTTATGAAAGGTACATTGAATAATGTTATCAATAATGATGTTTGTTTAAAAGCCTTTATGAAAGAAATGTTTTAAAAATAAAGTTTAAAGAAAAATTAAATAATTAATCACCATGGAAAATTTATTAATTCCCCAACCAAAGATGAATTATTTTAAGGTTAGTTAACACTGAAAAAATATCATTATCAAATTAAGTACAATGATAAATAATTATCAAAGTGTTTGGGTATAAAATAGACAACAAGCGGTTTTATTAGCATTCTTGAAAAAGTCGTAGTCACTATGAGTTATTGGAAAACAGGGCGTATTATTCAAAAAGGTAAATATGTTATTGAAAAAGTCTTAGGTGCTGGAGGTGCTGGTATTACTTATCGTGCCAAAGATGTTGAGATAGGGAATGTTGTAGCCATTAAAACCTTAAATGCTACTATTCAAGCACAAAAAAATTTTGCTAAACATCAAGAAAGATTTATTCAAGAGGCTTTTCGTCTGGCAAAATGCACTCACGCTCATGTGATTCGGGTTGATGATGTGTGTCAAGAAGGTAATCTGTGGTGTATGGTAATGGAATATATTGACGGTGGGAATTTAGAAACTTTAGTTAAACGTCAAGGTGGTTTTGCTGAAGTGGAAGCGATTCGTTATATTTATCAAGTTGGTAGTGCGTTGACTTATATTCATAAACAAGGAATTTTGCACCGAGACGTAAAACCAGCAAATATTATGCGTCGTCGTGAAAATAACGAAGCCGTTTTAATTGACTTTGGTTTAGCAAGAGACTTTATTGAAGATAAAACTCAAATTCATACTAACTCTCGCACGGAGGGTTTTGCACCATTAGAGCAATATTCTCGCAATGCCAAAAGAGGTGCTTATACTGATGTTTATGCCCTTGCTGCTACGTTATATTATATCGTAACTTTACAGATTCCTTTTCCTGCTCAATTTCGTAATCAAGGTGTTAACTTAATTTCCCCTCAACAACATAATTCTACCATTAGCGATCGCACTAATTTAGCTATCCTCAAAGGAATGGAATTACATCCTGAAAATCGCCCTCAATCTATCGATGAATGGTTAAATATACTGACAGAAAATATCGAAATTATTTTATCTTCTTCTATTCCTGTGGTTTCTTCGGAAAATTCTTCCTCCCCAACAATACCTTCCTCTTCCACAACTTCTTCTCCGATAAAAAATACTCCTGCGACTAATTTACCGATTATGGCAGTGCCTCTTTTACCCACCCCTCGAAAAGTCAGAAAAGTTAAAAATACTAAAAATAATCTACAAACTATAAATGATTACGATCCCCTTTCTCCTAGTCGATTTGAAAATAATCCCGTTAATGTTTTTAGGGAGAAGGAAAACACCTCTATTCCTGAATTAGATTCCATCGTTACGGAAATAATGGCTCAAAAAACTGTCATTAAACCAGAAAAAGAAGTTTTAGCCTCAGAAGTTGGTATAGATTATAGTCATTTAGAAGAATTATTAAGTAATCAAGAGTGGTATAAAGCCGATGAGCAAACCCATAAATTAATGCTCAAAGCTAGTAATAAAGAAGATTCTGGCTGGATTGATCGCCATACTATGAGGATATTTCCTTGTCAAGATTTACAAACTATTGATCAACTCTGGGTAAAATACAGTAAAGGTAAATTTGGCTTTTCTATCCAAAAACGTATTTATCAAAGTTTGGGCGGTAAACGAGATTATGATAAAAAAGTTTGGGAGACTGTTGGCGATCGCCTAGGTTGGCGTATAAATGGAACATGGTTATTTCAAGATGTTTTGATGTACACAGTAAAAGCACCAGTAGGACATCTTCCCTCCGTGGCTATGTCTGGATTATTAGAAAAAGGAATTTATACTCTCATGTCTAGGATAATGGATTGTAATATTAATTAGGAGTTAGGAGTTAGGAGTTAGGAGTTAGAAGTTAGGAGTAAGGAGATAGGAGTTAGGAGTAAGGAGTTAGAAGTAAGTAGTAAGGAGATAGGAGTTAGGAGTAAGAAGTAAGAAGTAAGAAGTAAGAAGTAAGGAGAAATAAAGATTTTGATGTTGTTATATATACAATGATTATATTCATATTTAATAACAAACAATACTATGAGGTAAACCTACTTAAAATATTGCTCACACATACCAATGCTAACCCAACTACTAACGCCATCATCAAAATATTCTTTTTTCCAAATCGGGGCGTTATGTTTTAAAGTATCAATAGCATACTGACAAGCGGAAAATGCTTCTCCACGATGAGGACAACCCACGGCAACTAATACGCTAATATCTTTTATGGTGAGTTTACCAATACGATGATGAATAATGATACTGTTGGTATCAGGCCATTTTTCCATAATATCATCACTTATTTGTTGAAAAACTTTTATCGCCATTGGTTCATAAGCCTGATATTCTAAGTATTTAACAGGTTTTCCTTCCGTTTGATCTCTTACCGTACCACTCATTAAGACAATCGCACCATTAGAACCATTATCAGCTAATTGATAAACTTCGTTAACAGAAAGAGGTGCAAAAGTAAGATGAAAATTAGTCAAACAAGTCATTTTTATTTTTTTTCCCAGCGCACTACATACCATTGTAAATAATTATTATCATCAGCGTTAAATTCACAATAATTATGGAGTAAATATTCTGCTTGTTTTTTGAGGGTGTCAAATTTTGTTATATCTTGGGGTAAATCTGACTGAGTTGCCAAAAATGTTTCTAGTTTATGTAATAACTCCGATTCTGTCATTAATTCTTCGGGTTGGTTGGTTTCTAACACCACATAACCATCTTCTTGATACATAATTGAGTCAGTCATAAATAATTATAAATTAGGAAATTATCATTGTTTTTTATTTTGTCATAACTACTGTAATTCTATTTTTTTTCTTTTTTTAAAGATGTTTCTTTGCCATCAGAAATATCTATTGCTTTTTGCAAATTTGTATTATGTTCATGAATATTCTTCATACTTTCTGCTAATTTTTCTTTTAAGTCTTGTTTCTCAGGTTGTGTGACATTTTCTTCTTTATTTTCTTGTTTATCTTGAGGGAATAATTCAACGATGATATTTTTTCCTGTTTGCCACCAATGAGGGAAATAAGGAAAAGCCACAGCAATTACAGTTATTGTCAGCAAACTTGAGATAATTACCTTAATATTTCTTTTTTCAAACTCTTGATGACGAATACGTTTAAATTCTTGATGTTGTTTTTTCTGCCATTGCTTTTTAACTTTGTCAATATTTTCTTGTTCTTCTTCTAAGGAATTATTCCATAATAAAGGAGAATTTTCTTTATTTTCTTCTATTGTTTCTTTCTTACTTATCCATTGTCTAAAATTGTTAGTCATAAGCTATTACTGTAAGAATTTAGATTGTCTTATCAAGATTATAACTTATATCTCAGCAAAAAGAACTAAAATAAGTCTTAAAATTTCTGTTGTTTTTCCGTATAAATACTTAAAAATTGACAAAGAATGATCAACCATGAACAATGATTAGTTATTATTATTTACACTATTGATAATGAGTAAAAATCTTTTAGTTACGGGTGGTGCTGGTTTTATCGGCTCAAATTTTGTTAATTATTGGCATGAAAATTATCCCCAAGATAAAATTGTTGTTTTAGATGCCCTTACCTATGCTGGAAATCGTCAAAATTTAGTTAACCTCGAAAATCATCCTAATTTTTTATTTATTCACGGTGACATTTGCGATGGCAAATTAGTCGATAATTTATTAGAGAAAGAGAAAATCACTACTATTGCCCATTTTGCCGCAGAATCCCATGTTGATCGTTCAATTTTAAACCCTTTAGCTTTTATTCAAACCAATGTAATCGGCACATTTACCTTACTTGAGAGTTTTCGTCGATATTGGGAAAAACACAATAAACCCTCGGAATATCGTTTTCTCCATGTCTCTACAGACGAAGTTTATGGTAGTTTAGAAGCTGAGGATTCAGCCTTCACAGAAAACACACCCTATGCACCTAATAGCCCTTATTCAGCGTCAAAAGCAGGAAGTGATCACCTTGCCAGAGCTTATTATCATACCTATAATTTACCCACAATAATCACTAATTGCTCGAATAATTACGGTGCTTATCATTTCCCCGAAAAACTTATCCCTTTAATGGTGATTAACATTCTTTTAGGTAAACCATTACCCGTTTATGGCGATGGGCAAAATATCCGTGATTGGTTATATGTAAAAGATCATTGCAGTGCTTTAGATGTAGTTTTAAGTAAAGGTAAACAAGGGGAAACTTATAATATTGGTGGTAATAACGAAGTGAAAAATATTGATTTAGTGCAGTTAATTTGTCAAATTATGGATGACATTGCCCCGAATTTACCCGTTAAACCTTCTCATCAGTTAATAACTTATGTGAAAGATAGAGCAGGACATGATCGCCGTTATGCCATTGATAGCAGTAAACTACAAAAAGAATTAGGATGGAAACCAGAAGCCACTGTAGAGTCTGGTTTAAGAACTACTTTACAATGGTATGTTGATAATCAACAATGGTGGCAGCCACTTTTATCCGCCGATTATCAAAAATATTATCAGGAAGTTTATAGCATCAAAAATTAACAATTAAAATCTTTTTTCACTATGACTATAACGAATTAAAACATAACTAATAGCCAGACAAATAATCGCAACTCCTAGCGCAATTAAATCTATTTTTTGATATTTACTAGGATCAAAAATGATAATTTTTCTGGCTACGGCAATTAATGCAGTAGTTAAAACTAATTCTAGTTGTACAATATGTTTTCTCAGGTAAACGGTTATATTTTCTAGTAATTCTAGGGCTATTAATATATTTAGAAAAAAGCCAAAAATTTCTATTAATGTTCTATTAAAAAACCCTGTAGGTTCAATAAATAAATCTCTAACAAGAACTAACATTAAATCATATAAAGACACAAAAATAACGATAATAAGAGCAATAGAAAGAATTTTAGAAACAACATTTTCTGTTATATGAATTAATTTTAAAAAGTTTCTATCCTTAAAAAAATCTTGTAACCAAACCCAAAATTTAGCCATAATTTATGTTAATTTTATCCATTATTCATTGTCTAATACTCATTGTTAATTGTCTATTACTATAGTGTCTAAGTTTAATGTAAAAAAAACATAAATATAATGCGTTTTACAAATATAATCTTTAAATCTGTATAAAAATATACCTTTTACCAGAAAATCTCATGACACTATAACCTTGAACGAACATTAATTATTACTGTTTTTTAAAACTAATTAGTTGTTCATTATTAACTGTTCATGGCAATATATTCCAGATAATGAGTAAAAAAGTTACTACGGTTTGCCCTTATTGTGGCGTTGGTTGTGGGTTAGAAGTTCAACCTCCCTCATCAGGTAAAACTACAAATTGTGACTCCCTCGGTAATCCTATCTGGAAGGTAATGGGCGATCGCAATCACCCTTCAAGTTTAGGAAAAGTGTGTGTCAAAGGTGCAACTGTCACCGAAGCAATGCACAAAAATCGCCTTGAATATCCTTTATATCGAGAAACATTAGAGCAAGAATTTCATCAAATAACATGGGAAGAAGCCTATAATTTGATCGTTAATCGCATCAATATCGTCAAAGAAACCATGGGGGTTGACGGTATATGTATGTATGGTTCAGGACAATTTCAAACAGAAGACTATTATATCGCTCAAAAATTGATAAAAGGGTGTTTAGGTACAAATAATTTTGATGCTAACTCCCGTTTATGTATGTCTTCCGCCGTTTCAGGTTATATTGGTAGTTTTGGTGCTGACGGGCCACCTTGTATCTATGAAGACTTAGAATTAACAGATTGTGCTTTTTTAGTGGGTACAAATACCGCCGAATGTCATCCCATCGTTTTTAACCGTTTAAGGGCATATCATAAGAAAAATGACCACGTTAAGATGATTGTAGTTGATCCTCGTGGTACTGCTACGGCTGACGTTGCTGATCTTCATTTAGCTATTAATCCTGGTACTGATATTGATTTATTTAACGGTATCGCCTATTTACTTTTACAACGCAATGCCCTTGATTATGATTTTATTGAGCAACATACCAATTATTTTAATGACTTTAAAGACGTTATCTTACAATATCCTTCCGAATTAGTCGCTCAAAAATGCGGTATTAGTATCGAAGACTTAAAAACTTGTGTTGATTATTGGGCAGAATCGAAAAAAGTATTATCCTTATTTTCTATGGGTTTAAATCAGTCTTCTGAAGGTACAGCAAAAGTCAGAGGTTTGATTAACTTACACTTGATGACGGGTAAAATAGGCGTTGAAGGCAGTGGTGCATTTTCTTTAACAGGGCAACCTAACGCCATGGGAGGAAGAGAAGCAGGGGGATTAGCGCAACTTTTACCCGGCTATCGTAGCGTTTTAAATGCACAACATCGAGCAGAAGTTGAACAAGTTTGGGGTTTACCTGAAGGCTCAATGGATGATAAAGTAGGTAAAAGTGCATGGGAAATGATTACCGCTTTAGAAAGGGAAGAAGTAGGAATATATTGGATTGCCGCCACAAATCCAGTAGTTAGTATGCCAGACTTAGAGGGTACTAAAAAAGCATTATTGAAGTCGCCTTTTACCGTTTATCAAGATGCTTATTATCCCACGGAAACAGCTTGTTATGCTCATTTACTGTTACCTGCGGCTCAATGGAGTGAAAAAGCTGGTACAATGACTAATTCTGAGCGGGTTGTGACTTATTGTCCACAATTTAGTAATCCCCCCAAAGAAGCAAAAGCCGATTGGGAAATTTTCGCTGAAGTTGGTAGAAGATTAGGCTTTGAAAAATATTTTAATTTTGCTGATTCCTCACAAGTTTATCAAGAATTTGCTCATTTAACGGCGAATCGCCCTTGTGATGTATCTGGTATAACCCACGAAATTTTATCAGAATATGGAGCAATACAATGGCCTTTTCCTGATGGCAGTAATCCCAAAAATCGTTATGGTAGAAGACTTTACACAGATTTTAAATTTTATACAGATAACGGTAAAGCTAACTTTTCAGCGTATCATAGTCGAGGTTTAGCCGAACCACCTAACCCTGATTATCCTTTTGTATTAACTATCGGGCGATTATATGGACACTGGCACACCATGACAAGGACTGGTAGAATTGACAAAATAGTAAAAATGCACCCTGAGCCGTTTTTAGAAATTCATCCCAAAGACGCACAGCAACTTAATTTATTAGATGATGATTTTGTGATAGTCACATCCTTACGAGGAAAAGCTAAATTTAAGGTCAAAGTTACTAAGGCGATCGCACCAAAAACAGTATTTGTACCTATGCACTGGGGTTTTTTATGGGCGGATAACGCCGAGGCTAATAGTTTAACACATCCTCAAGCCTGTCCTATTTCTAAGCAACCAGAATTAAAAGCCTGTGCCGTAAAATTAACTAAGTTTTACGATATATAAAGTTTTCCTTAAATTCTTTTAAGTAATTAGTATAATTTTATACAGAATATAATCTAATTTGCTCTGTTTTTTAGCAACAAAAAAATATAGTTTTAATCCTCATTATTAAATTTTAAAAAGTAATAACTTTATGGCAATTTTATCCATTGAATCAAGTTTTATCCAGATAAAAGACTATATAGAATATCCATCTTCTGGTATTTTAAGTAAAGTTTTACTCAAAGATGATAACTGTCAATATACACTTTTTTGTTTAGCTGAAGGTACAGAAATTTCTGAACATACAGCTAGTCGTAACGCGGTAGTAAATGTTTTAGAAGGAGAGGGATTATTAATCCTTGAAGGGAAAAAAATTACTCTTAAAAGTGGTATTTTTATCGTTATGCCAAGTAACGCATCCCATAGCCTTCATGCTGAAACAAACTTAAGTTTTTTACTCACTTTATCAGCTAATTCTTAGTTATAAAATATAGAATATTATAAAAGTTATTTTTTCTATAATTAACATTTATTTAGTTGTCCTAATAATAAGATAATTTCATCAATAGTATTTCTTAAAACTCCAGAATTAGCGGAAGATTGATTAACCATAATAGTCAAAACTAAATTACCATAGTTATCAGTTTTTAAGTAGCCTGATAAAGCAGATATTCCGCTTAAAGTACCTGTTTTACCATATAAATTATTAGCAATATTAGTATTTTGAAATCTATTTTTTAAAGTACCATTTTCTCCAGCAATACTTAAAGAATTAAGAAAAATCTCTTGATATTTACTATTATTCATTAATTTTAATAAAGTAACTAATGCTTGAGGAGTAATAAGATTATGACGAGATAAACCTGAACCATCTTTAAGTTTATAATCGTTAGGTGAGATACCTAAATTGGTCATTATTTGCGCTAAAGATTCCCATTCATTTAATGATTCATCACCTAAATATTTTAGTAAAACTTCTGCATATAAATTATTGCTTTCTTGATTTGTTTCTTTAATTAATTCAGCTAAATTGGGAGATTTTATTTCTAATAATAATTGTTGATTATTACTAATAATATTTTTACCGTTTATAATTTCAGTATTTTTTATACTAATACCATTATTATTTAAAATTTTAACCAAAGATTCTTGAAAATATTGAGCAGGATTTAATATCGATAATCGCCAAATATTTGATTCTTTATCTATAGGTAAATCTCCTTTTATTTCTAAACTTGACTTTGCAAATAAAGGGCTTATAATTATATTATCTTCTTTATCTTTATCTTTAGTATAAACATTATTTTCTATTTTCCATTGTTTTCCTGCTAATTCATCTGACCATTTTAAAGACACTTTTTCGTTAAGATTATTAGGATTTAAAGTTAAATTAACGGTATTTTCTTCTAAAATTAAACTATTAACTGGTACAGCAAAATAAAAGTAAATATCTTCAAATTCCCAACTATAATTAGTACTTGGTGAAGATAAATAACCATCAATTAACACTAAATTATCTACTTCTTTTATTCCTTCTTCTTTAAGTTTTTGAGCGATAATTTCTAAGGATTTTTTCGTAAAAGTTGGATCGCCTTTTCCTTGAATAATTAAACTGTTTAATTTTGGTGGTTTTCCTTCTATATAAACAGGAGTTTTTATGGTAAAATCTGAGCCTAATTTTAATAAAACTGCTGATGTAGTTAATAACTTTGCATTAGAAGCAGGAATAAAATATTTATTACTATTTAACTGATATAAAACCTGATTATTTTTAATACTCTCGATTAAAATTCCCCAACTTTCTTGTTGTCTTGACGGTTGATTAATAATAGACTCTATCTCATTTTTAAGATGACTAACACAGACTTTCTTTTCATTATTTTTAACTGATTCTTGAGCATTTATAGGAAAAGAGCTAAAGATAAATAAAAAACTAAAAAAACTAAATAAATAACGTTTCATAACTATAATTATTGTACTTGTAAACCATAACTTTTAAAAATATTTATTGTCTTTGTTATTAATTCTGGAGAAGGAGGCTCAGTATTTTTTAATTGATAATCATAACCTAAAGTTTCCCACTTATATTCACCCATTTTATGAAAAGGTAAAACTTCTACTTTTTTGACATTTTTAAAATGAGAAATAAATTCTGCTAATCCACGAACATTATGTTCAGGATCTGTTAAATTTGGTACTAAGACAAATCTTATCCAAGTGGGTTTATTTATTTGGGCTAAATAACGAGCAAAAATTAAAGTAGGCTCAAGAGAAACACTGGTTAATTTATGATAAATAGTCTCATCAAAAGATTTTATATCTAATAACACTAAATCAGTATATTCTAAAACAGGTTTTGCCGTGTTTAAATTCACATAACCAGAAGTATCTAAAGCAGTATGAATTCCTCTGCTTTGGCATTGTTTAAAAATAGCTTCAACAAAATCTGGCTGCATTAAAGGTTCACCACCTGTTACAGTTACACCACCTCCAGAATACTCGAAATAGGATCTATATTTTTCGATTTCGATAATTAATTCATCTACGGTAACGGTTTTTCCGTCTTCAAAATGCCTACAGTCTGGATTGTGACAATATAAACATCTTAAAGGGCATCCTTTAGTAAAAACCACAAAACGAATACCCGGACCATCTACTGTACCACAAGTTTCTACGGAATGAATTATGCCTGTGGGAGAGCTATTATTAACCGTTAATATATTTGTCATGATCTAATTTCGTTATAAAATTAATGAGAATAATTCATTATAGAACTTTGTTTGATTCAGAATAATCATTTTCTCTTGTTTAATGTTAGTGGAGGTTATAAAAACTTTTAACAATGATAAACACTTAGATATTACATTTATTTATTCTTCACAAATGATTTAAGATTGTTATAATCGAAAAAAAACGTAATTAAATATAACTATGGAGTGGCAAGAATTTTCAGGTAATTGGGTTTTAATTCCTCGTAATCCCCATGGAATTATACATTTTTTAGGGGGTGCTTTTGTGGCAACTGCTCCTCATATTACCTATGGTTGGTTATTAGAAAATTTGGCAAAACAAGGTTATATTATTATTGCTACTTCTTTTTTGAATACTTTAGATCATAAAGCGATCGCTGTCAATGTTCAAAATCGTCTGGAAAATATTTTATACCGCTTAGAATATAAAGAAAGAATTGACGTAAATTATTTACCAATATACGGATTAGGCCATAGTATGGGCTGTAAATTACACTTATTAATCGGTAGTTTATTTGATATTCAAAGAGCAGGAAATATTTTTATTTCTTTTAATAATTATCCTTTAAAACAAGCAATTCCTTTTGCCCAAAATATCATTCCATCTCTTCAAAATAACTTAAAAAACTATTGGCAAATAGATACTAATTTAGATATTGAATTTACGCCTTCCCCTGAAGAAACTAAAATTATTGTTAAAGAAAATTATCAAATTCGTCGCAATTTATTAGTACAATTTGATAACGATACCATAGATCAAACTTTAACATTAAAACCAATCTTAACAGATTTATTTCCTAATATGATTTCTACTCTAAAATTACAGGGTAATCATTTAACTCCATTAGGGCAAGAGATAGATATACCATTAGGAGATATTTTTAATCCTCTGGAGACAATTGGACAATGGTTTAAAGAAAATTTTTCTCAGGATTTATTCAATTTACACAAAGAAATTTCTCGTTGGTTAAATCCTTCCATTGTTAAATAAATGTCATAATTATTAATGTTAAAAAATATCAAATAAAAGGAGATTTAAAACTATTTTTACCCCTCCATTAGCTAGATTAATTGAACAATTACAAAAATTACCCGGTATCGGTCCAAAAAGTGCGCAAAGATTAGCTTTTCATATCCTTAAACGAGGGGATAAAGATGTACAAGACTTATCTCAAGCCATTCTTGATGCCAAAAGAAAAGTTGGTTTATGTCAAAAATGTTTTCATTTATCGGCTGATCCCATTTGCGAAATTTGTCGTAACCCAAATCGAGATCAAAATGTTATTTGTGTAGTAGAAGATTCTAAAGACGTAATTGCCTTAGAAAAAACTAGAGAATATCAAGGTTTATATCATGTTTTAGGCGGTATTATTTCTCCTATGGATGGTATAGGACCTGAACAACTTAATATTCAATCTTTAATACAAAGAATGGGAGAAGGTAACATAAAAGAAGTTATTATTGCTATTAGTCCTAGTATTGAAGGTGAAACTACAACATTATATGTAGGACAATTGTTAAAGCCTTTGACAAAAGTTACTCGTATTGCCTTTGGTTTACCTATGGGGGGAGATTTAGAATATGCTGATGAAGTAACTTTAGCACGAGCTTTAGAAGGACGTACAAATATGAATTAACTTTAGGGGATTTCGCCCCCCTAACCCCCCAATTTTGGGGGAAATTAACGGATTATTTATCCCCACCAATTTAATGATAAAGTGATAATTTCGTCAGGTTGTAATTTAACGATTACTTTTTCTAAATTTTGTCCTTGATTGGTGGATAATTTATTAATATCAACTAAATAACGTTGATCAAGATTCGTTTTTGTTACCACCGTTTGACAATTATCTCCTAATAACATAGATTGTAAACGATCTTCTTTTTGTTTAAATCTAAAAACTTGAGAACCGATTTCACCGATACTAACTTTACGAATACTATTAACAGGAAAAATTTTCCCGTATCCTAATTGAGAAATTAAGACTAAATTACTATTACTATTTACCCCTAAACAACCAATAATTTCTTCTCCATATCTTAGTTTTATGCCTTGGCTTCCTTGAGCTGCTTTTCCCATTATGGGTATATTTTGCTCTAAAATATTATATCTCACCATTCTTCCTCCACTGGTGGCAATGACTAATTCTTCTCCTTCTTTAACGGGGAAAATATATTTTAATTTATCTGATGGCTTCAATTTCATGAGTTGAAAACCTCTATTACCAATACCATCTAACTCTTTGACATTAATTCGTTTTAAAAATCCTCCTTGGGTTAATAAAAGTAAGCTAGATTTATCGTTATGGGAATTAAGACATAAATAATTGATAGGTTGATAATTGTCTTGCATGGCGCTATGGGAAACTAAACGTTCAATAGTCTGTTTTGTAGGATAAGCAGGAATATTAGAGGTAGCCAGAGGATAAGCCTTTCCACTATCAAAAAAAGCCATAATTTGCTCTTGTTTGTTAATTAATGACTGATAAACAATTAAATCAGTATTTTTTTTCACCATCGGTGTCTTTTCTATAGCATTTTGTCTTTGCCAATAAATCTTACCTTTGGCTGTAATTTGTACTATGGCATCACTAGGTAATTCTTCCGTTAACATTAAGGGTAAAGTTTCTGTTTCACTAGATTTAGCCGTTTTTTCCTTTTTTGTGGTTGTTGTTTCTGTTTTCCTCACAGCAATAGCAGTATGACTAATTATTTTAGTACGACGATCATCCCCAAATTTACGCTTAAAACTACGCAATTCTTTTTTTAACGCTTTTAATAATTCTTTCCTATCCGCTAACAATATCTCTAATTGAGAGATTCTACTTTGAATTTCCGTAAATTCCTCCTCTAATTTTTGCTTTTCTAAACCTGTTATTCGTCTTAAAGGCATGGCTAAAATAGAATTAGCTTGAGACTCACTAATTTTTAACCTCTCCTGTAGAGTAACTTTTGCACTACTTCCATCCACAGAATTAGCTAAAATTTCAATCACTTTTTTAAGATTTTTTAAAGCAATTAATAAGCCTTCTAATAAATGTAATTTTTCTTTTTTTTCTGTTAATTCATACTGATATTGTCTATTTAAGGTAATTTCTCTAAACTGTAAAAACTGCTCTAACATTTCTTTAAGAGATAATTGACAAGGTTTTTTATCCACTAAACCCAGCATAATTACTCCAAAATTACTTTGTAAAGCTGTCTGTTTATAAAGCTGATTAAGTACGTTTTGCGGTTGTGCTTCTTTCCTTAATTCAATTACAACCCTAATACCTTGGCGATCGCTTTCATCTCGAATATCAGCAATATCAGTAATTTTACCGAGATTAACTAATTCTGCTACTTTTTCAATCCATGCAGCTTTATTGAGTTGAAACGGTAACTCAGTAATAATAATAGCGGTTTTTTCTCGACTTCGTTTTTTCTGAGATTTCAAAATTTCGATAGTTGCAACCCCACTCATGGGAATAATACCTTTACCCGTCAAATATGCCTCTTTAATACCCGTTGTATCGAGAATTTCACCACCAGTGGGAAAATCAGGACCAGGTATCAACTCAAACAACTTCTCATGGGTTAAATCAGGTTGATCAATCAACGCAATTAAACCATCAACAATCTCGTTTAAATTATGAGGGGGAATATTCGTCGCCATGCCAACGGCAATACCAGAGCAACCATTTAAAAGTAAAATAGGCAATTTAGCAGGTAAAACTACTGGTTCTTGTTGAGAATTATCAAAATTGCTGGTAAAATCCACCGTAGAATCATTTACTTCCTCTAACATCGTTTCATAGGAAATACCTGCCAATCTCGTTTCAGTGTAACGCATAGCCGCAGCAGGATCGTTGTCCACACTACCAAAATTACCATGCCCTGATAATAGAGGATAACGACTAGAAAAATCCTGTACCAAGCGCACCATAGCATCATATACCGCTTGATCTCCGTGGGGGTGATATTTTCCTAATACGTCCCCCACTACCCTAGCACACTTGCGAAAAGGACGATCTGGAGTTAAACCTAATTCATACATAGCATATAAAATGCGCCTATGAACAGGTTTTAAACCGTCTCTGACATCAGGTAAAGCACGTCCTACAATAACACTCATGGCATATTCCAAGTAAGATCGCTCCATTTCAGTATGTAACGCAGTAGGAATAATTTGACCTTGACCTAATAAATTTAATTGTTGTACCATGAGTATTCTTACTTAATCTTTATAAACTAACGTAATGGCTATGTTTTAGACATTAGCAAAACAATTCACAATTAACAATAATTAATTAAAGAATTAGAGAATCGAAAATAGAGAATAAATATTTAAAAATGAGAGAAAACAGAGAGAATGTAAATAAATGTAACAAAAACTGGAGACCCCTCAGAAATAGAACTGAAGATTAATGATTTTAAGGGTCTAGGGTCATTTATTACCACAGTTTTTTTAGGTTAAATATGAATAAATGTTACAAAATCCCTCAATTCCGTTTTATCTTTCTTATACTGAAAACATAGAAACGCAATTGTTAGTTGTTTCTACTGAAGTTTACAAAAACTTTAATATTGTTGTCGTTAAGATTTTTAAGGAGTATCAAAAGCAATGCAAATATCTAATCAAAGCAGTTGGTGGAATAGTTATTTATTCGCTATGATAAAAACTTTTCTTGTTTGGACATTCACATTAACCGTATGCTTTTTAGTAGTGGGATTTCCTTTAGTAGTCATTATGATGACAGTAGGAGTTTTAGCCGCCGTGATTTTACAATCAATTCTTCCTGCTAGTGCTATTCTATTAGTCTCAGGTAGTATTTTGGGTGTAACTACAATTGTGATTATGTTTAGTTCTGTGTTGCTAACCATCAAAGGCATTCGTCCTGATGAAGTACAATGGTTAGGCTGGTTACGAGATAATAGTAAAATTTCTCAAAATTCCGTTTATGCTTCTTGTCCTTTAACCTGTGATGTTCAACACGTCTAATACTATATCTAGGATTTTAAAATTTATTAAAATTAAATACTAAACTAATCACTGTTAAACAACTTCAGTGATTTTTTTATAGAAAAACTACCTTAATTTCAACAAGGATTTGCTTGTTTTAACTTATCATTACAATAATCTATAATTTTTTTAAAACTCCCCGAGTAGGATTCGAACCTACGACCAATCGGTTAACAGCCGACCGCTCTACCACTGAGCTATCGAGGATTGCTCACATTTAATTATTATAGCGGAGGTTAAAAAAAAAAGCAAGATTTTTTTTATTTTTTTGAAATTTAGATCTATTAAGTTAATAAGTTTGTTCTGTTACTGGAGTTTGGACAAAAGAAAGTAAATTAGTTTATTAGACTTCTTGCAGAAGTGGAGTAATGAGTAATAAGTAACAGTAATGAGTTAGGAAATTTAGCACCCTTCACCGTTTACCTATTTTTTGACTATATTATTAATTATTTGATCTTAATAATATCATGGGTTAAATCGAGGAATATTTATAACAATGCACAAAAAAAAGGTGGGCAATGCCCACCCTACAGTTATTTATTTAACTTGATTTTAGTAATCAAAGTCACCACCACCAGCAGGAGCGGCAGCTTTGTCTTTCTCAGGTTTATCAACGATGATACACTCGGTAGTTAATACCATACCAGCGATAGATGCTGCATTTTGAATGGCAGAACGAGTTACTTTTGCAGGATCAACGATACCAGCTTCAAACATATCTACATAGACGTTATTAGAAGCATCATAACCAGTGTTAAAGTCTTTTTCTTTAACTCTTTCCGCTACCACTGCACCGTTTTGACCCGCATTTTCAGCAATACGTTTTAGAGGCGCATTTAAAGCACGAGCAACGATTAAAGCACCCGTTAACTGTTCAGCAGAAAGATTAGCTTTAGCCCATTCTTCTAATTCAGGAGCTAAATGAGCGTAGGTAGTACCACCACCGGGTACAATACCTTCTTCTACTGCCGCTTTAGTTGCGTTAATAGCATCTTCTAAACGTAGCTTACGATCTTTCATTTCGGTTTCGGTAGCTGCACCTACTTTAATAACTGCAACACCGCCACTTAATTTAGCAAGGCGCTCTTGTAATTTTTCTTTATCGTAAGAAGAATCTGATTCTTCAATTTGACGACGAATTTGATCACAACGGGTTTTAACGTCTTTTTCGTTACCTTCAGCTACGATAGTAGTGCTATCTTTGGTAATAGTGATACGACGAGCAGTACCTAATTGATCTACAGTAGTAGTGTCAAGTCTTAATCCTGCATCTTCGCTGATCATTTGTCCACCAGTTAAGATCGCTAAATCTTCTAGCATTTGTTTACGGCGATCGCCAAAACCGGGAGATTTAACAGCAGCAACATTTAAAACACCACGAAGACGGTTAACAACTAAAGTGGCAAGAGCTTCTTTTTCGATGTCTTCGGCGATGATGATTAAAGGTTTACCTTGACGAGCAACTTGTTCTAAAACAGGTACTAAGTCTTGAACTAAGGTGATTTTTTTATCAGTAATTAAGATGAAAGGATCTTCAAAAACTGCCTCCATACGCTCGGTATCCGTTACGAAATAAGGAGAGATATAACCCTTATCAAAACGCATACCTTCAGTGATTTCGAGTTCAGTTTCCATGGATTTGCCTTCTTCAAGAGAGATAACGCCTTCTTGTCCGACTTTATCCATGGCTTTAGCAATCATATCGCCAACTTCAGCATCGTTACCCGCAGAAATTGTACCTACTTGAGCAATGGCTTTACTATCTTCTACTTTTCTAGCATGACTGGCGATTCTTTCCACTAAATGCTCTGTAGCTTTATCAATACCACGTTTGAGAGCGATAGGGTTAGCACCTGCTGCGACGTTGCGTAAACCTTCTTTAACGATAGCGTGAGCTAATACAGTAGCGGTAGTTGTACCATCACCAGCAACGTCATTAGTTTTAGAAGCTGCTTGACGAATTAAAGCAACACCAGTATTCTCGATGTGATCTTCTAATTCGATTTCTTTAGCAATGGTAACACCGTCATTAACGATTTGAGGAGCACCAAATTTTTTCTCTAAAACAACATTACGTCCTTTAGGACCAAGGGTTACAGCTACGGCTTCCGCTAAAAGATCAATTCCTTTTTCTAGCGCACGACGGGCTTCTTCGTTATAAATGATAGATTTTGCCATAATTGATTCGATTTATTTTGTTTAAGATTTGAAAATAATTGTTTGAGAAGGTTATTGAATCCTTCTATTTTTTGGAAATATTGGAAATATTTAAGAGATTAAGTACATTAGACAAAATGAAACTTTTAGGAGAAAATTACCCTTTGCCCCTTGCCCTCTGCCCTTTGCCCTTCCTAAGAAACTACAGCGAGGATGTCTTTTTCAGAGAGTAAAACATAATCACTTGTACCAAGTTTAATATCTGTACCTGCATATTTGGAGTAAAGTACTTTATCACCCACTTTAACTTCAACAGCAATACGTTCGCCTTTGTCATTTACTTTACCATCGCCAACGGTGACAACTTCACCCATTTGAGGTTTTTCTTTAGCGTTATCAGGTAAATAAATTCCCCCAGCAGTTTTTTCTTCTGCTTCACTTACTTTAACAAATACGCGATCGCCTAAAGGTTTAACAGTTGATACATTAATAGTAATTGCAGCCATGGATTTTTAACTCCTTTTTTGATTGATAATGAGGTGATATTCGTTTTTAGCGCTCTCACCTTACGAGTGCTAATTTAACCGAAAATTCATTACCATAGCAAGTACCCCAACTGTACGGGTTTCCGAACTTTATCAAGAAATAAGATCAAAGGGAAAAACTGAGAAGAGAGAAAAAATAAAAATAAAACTGTCAAATTTATAACAATCAAAGGGATAATTAAGGCAAATAAATTGTTGGTAATGAATAGAAAAATATTCTAATTAACTCCTTTTCTGCTATCTCACAAAAATCTAATTCTCTGAAAGAAAAAGTATCCTTTATTCAAAGGAAAAACCAAGACAAAATCAAAAAAAACAGAAACAGTAATCTTAAAAAAGATACACAATTAGTGAACTCTGGAAAGGTAAGACAAACAATTATTAACTAAAAAATATACTACCATCATCGCTGCTGCACATAAAGCGACTAACGTACCTGCTAACATTAAAGAAAATTCACGATGATCAAAAGCCTGTTGCATTAAATGCAACGACCATGCCACCAGTGCTACGTCAAAAATGAGAATCGGAATTAACATTTCTTCATAATTTTAAGTTTAGTTTATTTTAATACATATTCCTATCAAATATTAACTTTTATGAAGAGTTTTCCTTGAAACTTAATTAATTATTTTCTTACCACTACCTTATGTTGTTGTAAATAATCTTTAATTTCAGCAACGGTTAATTGTCCGTAATGCAACAATGAAGCCAATAATGCAGCTTCGGCTTTTCCTTGTGTTAAGGCTTCGTAGATATGATGAGTATTCCCAGCTCCCCCTGAAGCAATTACTGGTATTTCTACTTTTTCAGCGATGGCACGAGTTAAAGCTAAATCATATCCCCCTTGAGTACCGTCAGCGTCCATACTGGTAACTAATAATTCCCCAGCACCTCTTTTGGCTACTTCTTGCGCCCATTCAACAGCATCTAAACCTGTATTTTCTCGGCCACCTCTGACATAAACATCCCAGCCTTGATTATAAGGATCATTTCTTCTTCTAGCGTCAATAGCTACTACTATACACTGAGAACCAAAGCGATCGCTAGATTGATTAATAAAATCAGGATTTCTCACTGCCGTAGAATTAATACTAATTTTATCAGCTCCAGCTCGTAACAAATTTTTAACATTTTCTAAGGTTTGAATACCTCCTCCCACTGTCAAAGGAATAAAAACCTGCTCAGCCGTGCGATAAACTACGTCAATAATCGTATCTCTAGCTTCATGGGTAGCAGTAATATCTAAAAATACAAGTTCATCAGCACCAGCATCATTATAAACCTTTGCTAATTCAACAGGATCACCAGCGTCTTTTAAATCAACAAAATTGACACCTTTAACGACTCTACCAGCGTTAACATCTAAACAAGGTAAAATTCTTTTAGCTAACATTTATTTTATGTAATTCTTCTATCAAGACTGATTATTCTATCATGAAAGAATCGAAGAAAAAAAGACATTAAAGAATGTTAGATGAGTTACTAATCTTAAAAACGGAGAGAGAGGGATTTGAACCCTCGGTGGGGCTATAAACCCCACAACTTCTTAGCAGGAAGCCGCTTTCAACCGCTCAGCCATCTCTCCAACAGACATTTATAAATTGTAGCAAAAAATAGTTAAGTTTGGCAACCTTAATTTTTAAATTTTTAAAATATAGTTATTAAATCTCTTCCAAATTAGATATATTCCTCTTTTGTCAAACTCCGAATCAACTATCAAAAAATAGAAACAATGATCCTGTAGGAAAATATAATTTAGAACCATGTGTAATAGGTGAATAAAGTTGTATAATTTAACCTTCTCTAAGGTACTTTTTTCATTGTTATTTTGGAAGTGTTCAAAAATAAAGTTGTATAATTCTGATTTTTATTTGAAAATCTTAAATTACAGGCTTTAAAAATCAAGGGAATAAAGTTGTATAATTTTTAAATCCTTTACAGAATAGGTATTTAGAGACGATAATAATTTACATTTTATTGATAACAACTCTATCATCAAAATAAATTAAATAAATTCATTTCCTTGGTAAAAAGATCAGAGGCTTGCTGCGTAGCAGGTCTCTTCGGGATCGAGTTTTTTCTTAGCACTCTGCGATCGTACTATTTCCATATGCCATCAGTTATTCTCGACGATCAATAATATCTCTATGAAATCTGTCTCTCTTCCCTCGGATTCTCCTTTATAATGATAATTAAAAAATTTTTTCACAATATTGCATAAATTCCAAATTATTCACTGATATGTAAGTAGATGAATAAATAATTGCTAAAAACCATGAAAAAAAATCTTAACAAATTCTTAAAATCCACTGTTTTGACGGGTTCTCTTTTGACAAGTTGTTTGGTTGGTATTAGTGCTTCTGCTCAAAACTCATTCCCTATTACTTTTATTGCTGTTAATATAGGTGGTGATGACGATGGATTTAATGTTGGCAAATTTCAAGTATCAGATAAAAATACCACTGTTTCGGCTGGTGGAGGCTTAAGACGTTATGATGCTCATATGGCAAAAATGTTTGAGATTACTCATCACGAATGTCAAGATTCTAATTTTAAGTATCGAGGAATTTCATGGTATTATGAGGCTGACAATGGCAATATTGATATGGGTAAATTCAATATTACTTGTTGTAAATTAGCAAGAGATATAGCTCAAGCCTATGGTTTAGGAAAGGCTCAAGCAACTAATATTATTTATTATCGTGCTGACAATGTGGTAAATATTCCGACTTTAAATATCACAGGTGATAAAGTAAATAAATGGTTGAATTTTGTTCAAGGTTTTAAACCAAGAAAATCGACATATTAAGCTCAAGAACAGAATCCATATACATATCACCTAATTAATTAATAGTAGAAAATATGACTAATTTTTTTTCTCAAACTCTGAAAACTTTGTTAGGAATTAGCGTTACTCTAGGCTCTTTGGCTATTCCCCTCAACTCTCAACAATCAATGGTTTCTGCTCAAACTACAAGAGCAGTTGTTTTTGACCCTCCTTCTAATGTTCGATCGACTCCTAACGGGCAAATTCTTTGTTCTGTTAATAGCACTACATCAATTAATACTTATGGCTCTAGTAACGGTTGGTATATAACGGATATTTGTGGAAGAAGGGGTTATATTCATCATAGCCAAATTCGTTTTGAAACTTATTCTGAATCTGTTAAAAATCCAAGTTGTATAGTTAGTAATATAAGAACAGGACAATTAGCCTTGCGTAAAAGTCCAGGGGGAGAGTCGATCGCGGGACTAAATAATGATAACTTAGTTCAGTATATTCGGGGAGATTTTCCTTGGTATTATGTGAGGGTAACTCAAGGACCTAATCGAGCTGTCAATGGCAGAACTGGATGGGTAAATGCTAATTACTTGGAATGTCTTTGGGATTAGAAAATAGATTAGAAGATTTAGAGATTAAACCTTACACCGTTGTAAGCTAACCATTGTTTTTTCTCTAAATAATCTGGGATAACTTGTTCTAGTTTTTGCCAAAATAATTGATTATGGGATGGTTCTAATAAATGGATCATCTCATGTACTAATAAATACTTGATTATTTCAGGGGGAAGCATTGCTACTCGCCAATGAAAACAAAGGTTTTTATTATCCGTACATGATCCCCATCTCGCCCCTAATTCTCTAACTTTTATGGATTTAGGTTCGACACCTATGCGGTTATAAAAAAGGCTAATTTTATGGTTTAAATAAGTAAGTAAATGAGTTCGATACCATGCAATAAAATGTTCTCTAGCTGAAGGTAAAGCACTATTTAATAAGTAAAATTTTCCTTGATATAAATTTAGAGGATTATGATTAATCTCATCGTTAATAATTTTCAGTCTATAGCTACGTCCTAAATAATAAAATCCTTCCCCTGATATATATTCTTTCGTTGGTTGATCTTGGTTTAAAGTTTCTTTTTTGAGTAAATGACGGTAAATCCAAAAGCGATGTTTTTCTACTGTTTTTGCCATCGAATCTGGGGAAGCATCTGATTCACACAGGCGATCGCCTGTAGCAATTCATGTTCTTTGATGGCACGATCCAAATATAAAACTTGTTCTAAAGGTGCATTAAACCCTGTTAAGAGCATACTTTTAACAATCGGTGTACCTGTAAAGCCAATTTTGGCACAGTTGGGCAAGGCTTGAGAAAGGTTGAGATGTAGGGTATTAGTATGGGAGCGATGGGCTTCATCGATAAACACTAAAATATCTTCTGAGGGATTAAGATTGTTACTAATATTGATTTGATTATTGTTGCTATTTTCTTCTTCTGTATCTGTATCACCTCTAAATTTCTGAATCATGCCGAAAACTAACCCAGCTCCCTCTTGAGCTAGTAATTGCTCTAATTGTCTCACATTTTTAGCTTTTTGCATCGGTTCACCTGTTAATACTGCCGATTCTGCTAGTTGTTTTTCTAAGTCAGTGCGATCGGTAATTACTACTATTAAGTTTTCCTCACAACTAAAAGCAGAAACAACGTTTAATGTATTTTGACTTTTTTCCTTATAATTAGTCACAGTACCTTTTAAAGTTTTACCATCAATAGCAATATAATCTGGTACATCTTCGTGGTCATAATTTGAATCAATCATCGGGTAAAAAATTGAGAAGAAATCCTCTTCTTCAAGACCCATAATCACTCTTCTAATGGTACTGTAGGAAGGTAGTTTTCTAGAAGTGATATTGAGAAAATCAATAAAAAATTGGGCATTTTCTTGACTAAATTGATAAATCTCTTGATATGTAGAAGAACCACAGCAAAAAGCAGAGAAAATAATAGTTAAAATAGTAGATAGTTCATATCTTTGCCCTCTCTTTGAGCGAAAATCTTTGACAAAGCGAAAAACCTGAAATAAAATGTTCATAACTTATTTTAAATAAACAAAAAAATAAGATGGACATGGTTGATTATATAACCAAAAAATCCATCTTTTTTTAAATTTTGTCCCGACTTTGAAAAAACCCTGCTTTCACACAGGTGGGCAATGCCCACCCTACCGTTATTCTACTGTTACTGATTTTGCAAGGTTGCGGGGTTGATCAACATCTAAACCACGCATGGATGCAATATAGTAAGCGAGTAATTGTAAAGGAATGACGGCTAAAATAGGAGATAAAATTTCTTCCACTTCCGACACAAATAAAGTATCTTGAAAGATGTCTTCTTGGCAATTTTGAGGTAGGATGCCGATTAAATGTGCATCTCTAGCTTTAGCTTCTTGGGCATTAGAAATAACTTTTTCATAAATACTTCCATTCATGGCGATGGCCACTACGGGTACATGAGCATCTAAAAGTGCGATGGGACCATGTTTCATTTCACCAGCAGGATAGCCTTCAGCGTGAATATAACTAATTTCCTTGAGTTTTAACGCACCTTCTAAAGCGATGGGAAAATTGATGCCTCTACCAAGAAAAATAAAATCTCTGGTATCAGGAAATTGATGGGCTAATTCTTTTATTTTGGCTTCTTGAGAGTGAATAATTTGCTCAATTTGTGTAGGTAACTGTAATAAACCAGTTAATATTTCTTGCATCCTTGAAGGGGTAACGGTTTTTCTTCGCCAAGCTAAATCTAAAGCTAAAACATAAAAGCCGATAACCTGAGCGACAAAAGTTTTCGTTGCGGCAACTCCGATTTCAATTCCTGCATAAGTATTAATAACTTGATCAACCATACTTCCTAATGTACTTTCAGGGCGATTTGTAATACCTAAAATACGGGGGCGATATTCAGAAGTTAACACTGATCTTCTTTGTCTCTCCATCTCAAGAGCTGCAAGAGTATCAGCTGTTTCTCCTGATTGGGTGACACCGATGGTTATGGTATTACGCATCACGGGAGTAGGAGAATAACGAAATTCTGAAGCGTATTGTACAAAAGTGGGAATTTCGGCTATTTGCTCTAATAAATATTTACCGACTAAACTTGCGTGCCAAGATGTACCACAAGCAACGATTTGGATATGCTCTAAATCTTCATATATTTCGGGCTGAAGGTTTAGGGTAATAGGATTTTCTTCAGGATTGGTTTCTGAGTGCCAATCAGGGTTAACATAGGCTTCCAAACAGGTACGAACTACCGACGGTTGCTCATGAATTTCTTTGAGCATGAAGTGACGAAAACCTTGTTTTTCAACAGTAACAGGACTCCAATCTAAGGTACGAGGAGTTTTACGGAGACGTTTTCCTGAAAAGTCATAAATTTCGACTCCTAACGGTGTTAAACGGGCAATTTCGCCATTTTCAAGAGATAAAACAGTGTTGGTATGGTTAACTAAAGCGGTAACGTCAGAAGCACAGAAAAACTCCCCTTGCCCAAAACCGATGGTTAAAGGCGCACTTTGACGGGCTACAATTAATTCATCTGGATAATCAGCACATAAAACGGCGATGGCAAATGAACCATCTAAACGAATAACGGCTTTATTGACGGCATCCATAAAAGGATCTTCGGTTTCGGGGTTATAATATTCAGCGATAAGGTGAGGAATAACTTCGGTATCGGTATCAGAGACAAATTTATATCTTTTTGCTGATAATTCTTTTTTTAATTCTTGATAATTTTCAATAATGCCATTTTGCACTACCGCAATTTTACCGTTATTATCTAGGTGAGGATGAGCGTTATATTCTTCGGGTTTGCCATGAGTCGCCCATCTTGTATGACCAATACCAATCTTAGAACTATTGGTGTCTTTTTCTAGTTTTGTGCGCAGATTATATAATTTACCTTTCGCTTTAATACAGTGTATTTTATTGTCAACAATAGTAGCAACTCCAGCAGAATCATAGCCACGATACTCTAACTTTTCTAAACCACTAACTAAAATATCAATAGCTGTTTGTGTACCAATATAACCAACGATTCCACACATAATTTTAATAATAAATAATTTAATTTTGACTCATTATAACAAAGGGTAAACTTTTCGCTACTAATACTCTGTTAGTTAACATTTTTTCTGTTACCAAAGATGATTATATATTTTCAACATAATGATACTTTTTCTTCTTTTAAAAAATAATTATCTATAAATTATCATTAATAAAATGAGGTAATTTTGATAAATTATCAATAAAATCAGCATTTAATGGTTTACCAATGAAAGCTCTATCAAAAAATTTAAACATTCCACGATGTTGTGGATTGTTAATTTCATCATAAAAATTGACTGTTACAAAACCCACTAAAAGCATAATATTTCCGAATTTCCTAAAGTTAACTTGATTGAATAAAAATATTATTTCTGTGATAGGATAAAAAATCAGAGCATGGAAAAAACTTCTTAGGGTTATTAATTTCTCTATTATTAAAAACAATAAAATAATTATTAATAGCTTTATTTCTACGGTGTTCAATTTTGATAATTATTTAAGTAAATATTGATAAGTTTATTTTATAAACAAAGTGTCAATTAAAAGTCTAATGACGAATAACAACTTAGAATTTTTCTGTAGGGGTAGGATCGATTGTGCCAGGGCGATTAAGAAATAAATTTCCAGCCGAATCGTTTTGATAAATACATTCTATTTTCGGAGAACTTTCTAAAGTACCAGTAAAACCAAAAGTATTCATACGGTTTTTACATTCTCTGACTTGCTCATCAGTAATTAACTTTTGTTGCTCTAATATTGACCAATTATTCTTTCTTAATACACATCCTGGTTTCATATTCGGTTGCGTTACATAAACGTTAAAAGGATTAAGAGTGATAAATACGCGCAAATCAGAAACAATGGCACTAGCTCCAAATTGTACGCAAATTTCAGGGTTAGGCGCACTACGATCAATTACTTCACGAGATGCTACATTAGGTCCATTCGTAGCTTGTCCTGTGCTTAAGGCAATACCAACACCAATACCTAAAATAAAAATACCAGCACAAATAGCCGCTAAAGTATAGTTAATTCCTCCTAATAATGAAGATGATTTTCCGCTTTTTCGATTATTCGGCTCAGAATAGTTATCATAAGGATAAGAATTTTTTGATCTTGGTGGGCGTTTCATGCCTTGAACTATTTGTTGATTAATTTTGATGATTGTTTAGTAATGATAACTTATTCAAGGAAAAGATGAGTGAGAAACACTAATCAACCTCAGTGAATCATAAAATTTTAGTGGAATAGGGAGATAAAAGGAAACGGGGAAATAGTAATAAGAATTGATTTAAACTTATGAAAAATTCATTTTTTGTTATTATTTACTTTTATTTGATTATTTTCTATACCTAAAATTTGAACACTTATTATTCAATGGCTTTTATTCTAAAAGGTTTTTTATCTCGAACTCAGGTTTCAAGTTTCAGAAATTATTGAGATTCAAGTAGTAGTATAATACTAATCTTTTTTTGAGTTAAGATGAACCCTGATGGTTCTTTATCGATATTGACTATTATAGTCTTAATATTTATTTTAGAATTGCCCACAATTTATATATAATATAGTTTTAACAGTTTAAATAGATCTCCGAGATTTTTTCCTAATGTTACTAATAAATGAAAACTAATAAAAATGGTTACAAATAATAATTCTATTAGTTCTAAAATTCTTAATCCTGAAACAAAAATATTTCCATCATTTTCAACGCCTCAAGATAAGTTCTCTGATTCTTGTATCGAGAATAGTCAAGAACAAATTACGTTATTAGCTGCCGCAGTTCATAGTTCTCATGACTCTATTGTTATTACTACTACAGAATTAGATTATCCAGGTCCAGAAATTGTTTTTGTTAATCAAGCATTTACAAGAATGACTGGTTATTCGAGTCAGGAAGTTATGGGTAAAACTCCTCGTATTTTACAAGGACCAAATACTGATCGCAAGGTTTTTCAGGATTTAAAGGAAAAGTTAAGAAATGGACAAGTTTTTTTCGGTGAGGCTATTAATTATCGTAAAGATGGTACAGAGTTTTATAATCAGTGGCATATCGAACCGATTAAAAATAGTTTAGGGGAAGTAACTCATTATTTGGCTATTCAAAGAGATGTTACTGACAAAATAAATGGAGAAAAAAAATTAATTCATGATGCTTTCCATGATTCTCTAACAGGACTTCATAATAGAGCTTGGTTTTTACAAGCACTACAAGATAGTTTAGCAAAAGCTAATGAATATCAAGATTATATTTTTGGCTTACTATTTTTAGATTTAGACGGTTTTAAGTTAATTAATGATACTTTAGGTCATTCTGTGGGAGATATTTTTTTACAAGAAGTAGCACAAAGAATTCAAAATAGTATTCGTTCTCAAGATAAATTAGCTCGTTTAGGAGGAGATGAGTTTATTATTATTATTGAAGATGTTAAAGATTTAAGTATTGTTTCTGAAATTAGTCACAATATTCAAACTGCTTTACAACAACCTTTGATGTTAGGATCTCAAGAGATCTTTACTTCAGGAAGTATAGGAATTACTTTAAGTACTATGGGTTATGAAACTGGTGAAGAAATGGTTAGAGACGCAGATTTAGCTATGTATCGGGCAAAATCTTTAGGGAAGTCTCGTTCCGCTATTTTTAATAAAACTATGCACAAAGTAGCAGTTAAAAGGCTTAATTTAGAACAAGATTTGCGTAAGGCTTTAGAAAAAGAACAATTTGAACTTTATTATCAACCTATTATTCTTGTGAATAATCAATCTATTGCTGGTTTTGAGTGTTTATTACGTTGGCATCATCCTCAACAAGGTTTTATTTCTCCTGCTGGTTTTATTCCTCTAGCTGAAGAAATGGGGTTAATTGTGGAAATTGGGCAGTGGGTTTTACGTCAGGCTTGTATTCAATCTCGTCTTTGGCAAACATTAATTCCTAATCGCTCTTTATTTATGAATGTTAATCTTTCTCCTCGTCAATTAAAACAATCTAATTTAGTTCATCATGTAGATCAAATTTTACAAGAAACTCAGTGCGATCGCCATTTGATCAAATTAGAAATTACCGAAAGCGCCATTTTAGAAACCGATGATAAAGCAGATATAATGCTCAATGAGTTAAAAGAATTAGGGGTAAAACTCTGTATTGATGATTTTGGTACGGGTTATTCTTCTCTAAGTCGTTTATATAAATTTCCCATTGATACTTTAAAAATTGATGCTTGTTTTATTCGTGCTATAGGTAAACATGAGCGTAAAGAGAAAATTTTAAAAACCATAGTTAATTTAGCACATAATTTGGATATGGAAGTAGTAGCAGAGGGAGTGGAAACCGAGGCACAATTTGTGAAGGTAAAAGAATATAAATGTGAGTATATACAAGGTTATTTATTTGGTAAACCTGTAAGTAGTCAAGATATAGAAAAATCTCTTAAAGGAAAATATTAAATTTAAGGAAAAGAATCTTAATTTTGATTAGCTTATTAGTGATGAAGTGATATAATCTAATCCGTTATTGTGAGTGATATAAATAAGATGGTGAAAGATTCTCACTATAGATCATTAAGCCTAGTGGGAGAAGGACAGTTTGGGAAAGTTTATAGTGCTATTCATCGTCAAACAGGTGAATTAGTAGCGTTAAAAGAACTAAATCCCCAAAAATTTTCCACTAAAAAACTGTTACGAGAAATGCGTATTCTTTTGACTTTAGAACATTCTAATATAGTTCGTTGTCAAGGAATTGAACATAATTCTCAAGGGAGATATTTAGTAACCGAATATTGTGAAGGTGGTACTTTAAGAGATTTATTAGAGACTCCTTTTAAAATCAGTATTGCACAAAAATTAAAAATTATTACTGATATTTTAGACGGTTTAAATCATGCTCATAAACAAGGGATTATTCATCGAGATTTAAAACCAGAAAATATTATCTTATCTATAACTCCTCAAGGTTGGAATGGGAAAATATCCGATTTCGGAGTGGCAAAAATTGAATTAGAAGATAAAGATATTAATATTAGTAATATGGGTGACACTGGTTCTCCTGCTTATATGGCACCCGAACAATTTTACGGTAAATATTCTTATAGTTCTGATCTTTATTCTATTGGTATTATTTTTTATGAGTTACTTATGGGTTATCGCCCTTTTAGTGGTAGTCCTTATGAAATTATGATAGGACATATTAATCAAACTCCTAAATTTCCCAAAGATTTACCGCCGTCTTTACGATTAATTTTGATGGAAGCATTGCAAAAACTGCCACAACATCGTTTTCGTACTGCCCAAGAAATGAAAGATAATATTCTTGAATCCACATTAAAAGTACAAACAAAAAGTTCATCTTTGTATGATATTATTCCCCATCAGGAAATTTCTTTTAATTTAGTTTATGAAAAGTCTATAGAAGAAAATATTACATTATTAGCGGTAAAAAATAATCTAATATATCAAGCTACTTCCCAAGGTTTAATTATCGAAAATTATCAAGAAGATAGTAATAAAATTAGTGTAAATTTACAAGTTAAATATGACTTAAATCAACAAATTATTAATTTACAAACGATTGATTCTGGTTGCATTATTGCTACTCGTGATTTATCCAACTTTAATAAATATTCTTTATTTTATAGTGACTCTAATTATCAAGAAATTCAAACGTTAATAAAAGATGTAAAAAGTGAATATTTTATCTATAGTGTGGCTAAAAATAATCAATGGTTTGCTATTACTAGAAGTTGTGATGAAACTCAAGGATTTGAAATTATCAAAACTCAAAATTTATCTCCTGTTATTCCCATCATTAAAGATTTTTTACCTCAGCAAATTGTTAATATTGATTCCGCTCATGGAGTGACTATTTATACTCAATCAGATATTGAAAAAAATCAAACATTTTTCCGCTTTTTTAATCGTCGTGGCAACTGGTATGACACTTATAGCGTTCCTTTAAATTTACATCCTATTGTTGATCATTATCTGCTCAAGAAAACTTTTTTAACTAGAGAAAAACAATCTAATAATTTAGTTTTAATTAAGTTTAAACCTTTTTCTATTCGTCGTATTCCTCTTAATTTTCGAGCAGATTTTTGGTTGCCTAGTGACAGTGGATTTATTTGTGCTAGTCAGTCGGGAAATATTGCTTTTTTGAGTTTAAATGGGGATTATTTAGGGGAGTTCGATCTTGATAAAATCATTGTGGCGATCGCACCGTGTGCTTTTGGTATCGCACCTTTAAAGGAGAATAAAATTATAGTAATTACGGAAAATAAAGGTAAACAAACAAAAGAAATTTATCAAATTAATCATAATTATTAATCTCAAATAAAATTTCATTAATTTGGATTTTTAATCTGGTAATTCTTCTTCTATAATACTCCAAACTTCTTGTAAATCTACTCTCAAATAATCATGAATTAAAATATCTCTTAATCCTGCTATTTGTCGCCAAGGTACTTGATCGTATTTTGTCCGTAGTTCTAAAGATAATTTTTTGGTGGCTTCTCCTATTATTTATAAGTTACGAATAACAGCATCTTGCATCATTTTGTTTTGAAAAAAAACCTTTTCACCTTCACTTGTATAGTTTTCAATATTTTCTATACATTCTTTAATATTGTTTAAGTAAAGTGAATTATTTTTCATAAAAATATTGCCTCTTGTAAAACTTGTTTTTTAATAATTTCGTGGAGATTATTAGGTTTAGCTATATCAACTTTTATACCCAAAAAGTCTTCTAATTCTTGTTTCAAGGCAATACGATTTAATAAACTTTTTCCTTTTTTTATATCCATTAATAAGTCTAAATCGCTTTTTTCTGTGGCTTCACCTCTGGCATAAGAACCAAAAATTCTGACATTATAGCCTCCATATTTAGCACAAATAGTTAATATTTTTTGTTTTTTGTCTTTGTCTAATATTTTATCTAGTTTATTCATTATTTTTTTTCTCTGTAATTACTATTATTTTATGCCTATAAAGTATCATATTTTCGTAATTTAATACTTTTTTATTTCATATTTATTTATTTTGTATGCAGAATTAATTAAATTGAATTTCTCCAGATTTAGAGGTTATTAGGAGACTAAAATTAATTTTTATAAGAGTCTGCCCATCTTCTGCCTAAAACATGAAGTAAAGATTTTAAACCCATAATAAAAGGTATTTTTTCTTGAATAGTTTTAGCGTCGCCTTTGATGTTTAATAATTCGTTTTCAAGATGGTATCTGACTTCTTTCCACAATTCACTATTCCTGTCTATGGATTTTTGGAGTTTATAATCAGATTCAGCTAGAGGTTGGATACTGTCAATTTTTAGTGAGTTTAAGCCAATGTGAAATTCATCAAGAAAATTTTGAAGATGGGTAATTTCAGGTATATCAAATTTAGTGATATTTTTGTCTAAAATTAATTGAGAATTCCATGCTTTATTTTCTCTAAATATTTTTCTATTATCTTCATATTCTAATAAATAGTTTTCTCCACAAATAGGAATTTTATCTATATTTTTACTATTATCAATTAAATTATTTTCACCTAATACTAAACCACAGGCTATCTCATGTTTCGGGCAAGTACTTAATTGCGTTTTCTCTTGACTATCTTTCAATTCTGAACTTTTACTTAATATTAAACTCAATAATTTACCAACCTCAGCATTTTTGTCATAAATACCTGTAGGAGAAAGCCAATGTAAAAAATTACAATGATTACCACCAATATAAACAGCAGTTATTTCATTACTATGATATTTATTCTCTTGATAAAGAGTTTTTAAAATTAAACCAAGATAATAATATAAACCAGTAATTCCTAATGAAACAATAGTTATAAAATTCTGAAAATAAGGATCATTATTTTTATAAACTCGCTTTTTCTTAAGCCATTCTTCTCCTTTATGCCGCAAACAAACATCAATTTTCTTCATAATGGACATTTCGTTGGTTAAACCCCAATTACCGCCAATAAACTCTTTCGTTAGTTTTTCAGTATAACGGGGATTCATGGCTAAAATTTCCGAAAAAATATTATGATGACCTAGTGGAATAGAGCATTGATAAATAATTTCATTTCTCTGCCAAATACAAATATCTGTGAAATATCTATCAATATTTAAAATAGTTGTTCTGAGTAAATAACCTTTTTCTTTATATTTCCAATAGTAGCCTAATGCTAAATTTTTTGAACGATAATTTTCTTGATCATTTCTTTTAGGAAATAATTGTTTAATTCCTGTTTTTAGTTCTAATTGTTTAAAAATTTTCTGCCACATTTCTTCTAATATTTCGTCTTTTTCTTGTGCCAAAAAATTATTAGGATAAGCAAGAGAATACTGAATATTTTTAATTCCATTACTAGCAGCATTTATATTGATAATAAAGACTAAGTTTTTGAGAAATAAACGAGTATCTTTATTATTTTTCCAAGTTAACTTTAATTTAATCCAATATTTATCAGGATCAAATTCCGCAGGATCTGGTATATAAATTCTACCGTCAAAAATAGCTCTTTCTTGATCAGAATTTCCATTTCTTGTGGTTAGTACGGTACATAATGGTAAAGGTTCATCTGATGGTAAAAATGTATCAGGGATAAAACTTTCAATTAAGGCAGGTAAACGAGAACCAATGCAGCTTTCTGTGATATTTAATTGTAAATTTTTATTGATGTCAAAAGGATAAGCACCGCTATTTTTAGTACTTATATATATATATGTGAATTCTTCTCCAAAATCAATACCCACTCGCCAATCATAATTTAAGCTAATTTCTGGCGGTTGAGGAAGAATAATTAAACCAATAATATTCTCAGTAAAATTTGTACAAATAATATATTCTGGAAAGTTTTTTAATCGATTAATTTGATATGATCCAGTACCATTATAGTCTCTAAATTTTTCTGTTTCCTCACAATTTTTAAATTTTACAGAAAAGGTTTTTTCTCCGTAATCACTATCATAATAAAAGGTATAGTATTCCTGCCAATTTTTAGCTTGAAAATTAGGATAAACAGTTAAAACTGGCATATATTTTATAGCATTATTTTCTTTCAATAAATAAATTTGACTATAGATTTGATTCTCATATTTTAAACTAATGTTAATAGATTCCTGATCAATAACCTCAATAATCGTATTTTTAATTAAATCAGCAGGATTCAAATATGTAAAAATATCGGGATAAAATGGCAATAATAAAGTGATAATTTCATCATTAAATGTTATTGTATTTATACACTTTGGTAATAAACCTCCGGGCAAAGCGTCTTCTAAATCTAAAAAATAAAGCTCAGGTAAAAATAAATTTTTAATGGGCATAGTTAGTTGAATTATTAATTAGAATTAACAGATAAATTATTATACTAATTGAATTTCTCCAGACTCAATTAATCGCCAATTTTGATTATTTGGTTTAACAATAGCAGGTTTAATAATATTAATTTCACTACCTTTAAAACTCTGAGATAAATTACCATTACAGATAAATAATTCAGATTTATTAATATTTTGTAAAGTGGGAATATTAAATATAGTATTAGGATCTAAAAATAGGTAAGATTCACCGCTATTATTTGCCACAATATAATATTCTCCTTGACGATTATTAGCTTCAAATTCGACAATTTCTTCCCATGTACCAGCTAAAACTTTATTGAGAGTTTCTTTAGTCATACTAACTCGAATGGCATTTTGTATTAAACCTTGAGGGTTTTCTTTATATAAATTAGCTAATCTTAGATTTTCGGGTAAAGGAGGCGGAGTAGTTTTTTCAAAGGAAGTATAAGAAATATTAGCATTATCATTATTTTGTGTTGCTTGACTAGGTGAATTGTCGGATAAATTACTCGGAAATTGAGATTTTTCTTTTTGATTTTGTAATTGTTGTATTAACATTGATTGATTGTCAGATATGTTCTTTAAATCTTTTAATTTAGCATCTATTTTATTAATCTGTATATTCCGATTTGCCTCTGTAGTTTTTAAATCTTCTATTTGTTTTTTTCTTCTATTATTTTTATCTTTTAATTCTTTATTTTCTTTACCTATCTCTTTGATTAATAAATAATATAAAATAAATAAAGTAATAACTCCTAAACCTAAAATAGAGTTAATTATTATTAGAATTAAGAATTGATTATTATTATTAGAATTTTGAGAATTTGTAGAAGAATTATCATTAGTTTGATTACTTAAATCTGGTAAATTACTTTCTAATGTTTTAATTTCCGTACCAATTGATTTAATTTGATCAGTTAAATATTGATTTAATTCTTTATAAGTATTTTCACCAAAATTACCACAATTAGTATTATTTAAGCCTTGGACTTTTAAAGGTGTTTGAATATCCTCACAAATTTCAGTTTTCTCTAATTTACCATCATCAAATAATTTAATAATAGATGCTATTCTGATTTTATTATTTTGTTGATTTGAGTTATTAACATTACTAGAATTGTTGGGGATTTCTATCAATAATAATAAAGGTTCAAGTTTATTTTTATTATTATCAGGAAGTTGTTTATTAAAATTATCGATAGCAGTGGTTAATTTACTAAAATCTGTACTTATTCTTTTATCGATATTATTTATTTCAGAGGATGGTTTTTGACTTTCTTCTTTAAGTTGAGTTAATAATTTTCCATCTTCTTTGATATTTTCTGCAAAAGTTTTATAACTCTGATTTATATCACCATATAATTTTTGAAAATCAACAGAATTAACTGTTTTATTTGGTTGTTTAGTGTTATCTTCACCTTGAAGAGAATTAGATTTACATCCTGTTAATAATAAGGGCAAAAAAGAACCTAAAATAATTAATTTAATAATAACTTTTTTTTTCATAATATACTCCTAAAAAATAATTAAAATTGTAAAATACCTTTGTCAATTAACTGCCATTGATTCTTAATTTCTATCACTTTAGCTGTTTGTATAACTCGAAAACTTTTAGATAAATGTTCTTGATAATTTTCTAAATCAAAAATAGTTTTAATAGTTTTTAAATTAGTATTTATTTTAAAATTTGAGTCAGGTAATAAACAAAAACCACCACTTTTTAATTCCACTATTAAATAATCACTTTGATTTGATTCTTGAAATATTATCTCATTAACTTTATTCAGATAAATCTCTTCTAAGGTTTTTTTTGTAGTAGTCACTTTATAAGCATGATCAGCTAAAAAGCTATAATTTTGATAATATTGTTCAATCACATATTCTTCATAAGGATTAATTTCTACTACTTTATTTACTTCTAAATTATTACTATTTTTAGAATATGATTGCTCTTTATTATCAATAAATTCAGTGTGTGTAATAAGAGATGTATTATTTATATTAATCGGATAAATATCTTGATTTTGGGATGACAAATTAGTTAAAGAATCTTCAATAATTTCTTGTAAACTAACTTTAACTTCTGAGATAATTTGAGCTTTAAAACTATCAGATTCTCTGGGGAAATTCGTCAGGCTATCTAATTGTTTTTCTATATCAGAAAGTCTTGATTTTATATCAAATAACTCCTGCATAAAATTCGGTGATTCTTCCATTTGTTTTCTTAATTCATTTCTTTCTTTTCTATAATTTATTGCTCTAATATAAGCATCTTTAGCCCAAATTTCAGCGTATCGAATAATTTGCTCTGAAGAAAATTTTTGCACTCTTGAATATAAGGTTAAATTCCAATTACATCTTTTACACTGTGGTTGATTCTTAATATATTCAGTGCCACAAATTGGGCATTTATTCCGTTGATTAGAAAGCATAATTTTATCGGCTTTTGTTAATAGTATCCCCTTCAAATATTAAAATTTGTCCCTCGTTACTCAATACTGCTCGGTTAAGCTCCCCAGCCCCCAACTTTGGGGGAGTTAAACTTGATGAAAGTCCCCAGTATTGGAAAGGGGGCGAACAAAATAACTTAAGCGACTAACCAAACAGTATTGACTTACAACTTAATCTTTATAAGAATCTGCCCATCTTCTACCTAAAACATGAAGTAAAGATTTTAAACCCATAATGAAAGGTGTTTTTTCTCGAATAGTTTTCGCATCTCCTTTGATGTCTAATAATTCGTTTTCAAGATGATATTTAACCTCTTTCCACAATTCACTATTTTTATCTACCACTGCCTCCGCATTTTCATCACTTTTATCCATGGGTTTTTGGGGTTTATAATCAGATTTTGCTAAAGGTTGAATACTCTGAATTTTGAGCGACTGTAACCCCGCATGAAACTCATAAAGGAAGTTTTCCAGATGAGAAAGCTCTGGTATCTCAAATTTGGTAATATTACCTTCTAAATGAAGACGAGATTGCCAATCTTTATGCTCTTTATACTCTTCATCGTCATCTTGGTATTCTACATAAAAGTTTTCCCCCGCAATGGGTTCTAACTCCGTATTATCATTGACACCCATTAATTCTACTTCACTGAGTACTAAACCACAGGCTACCTCATGTTTCGGACGTGTGCTTAGTTGGGTTTTCTCTTGACTATCTTTAAATTCTGAGCCTTTACTTAGTATTAAACTCAATAGTTTATTAAAATCAGCGTTGTGATCATATTTACCTGTGGGAGAAAGCCAATGAAAGAAACGAGAAGCATTACCGCCAACATAAACAGGGGTTATCTGAGGTTTACTGTATTTCTTCTCTTGATACAAAGTTTTTAAAATTAAACCAACGTAATAATATAAACCAGCTACGCCGATGGCTGTAATAGTTATCAATCTTTGAAAATAAGCATCTTCATTTTTGTAAACTCGTTTTTTATTGAGCCATTCTTCTGCTTTATGCCGTAAAGAAACATCAATTTTTGTCATAATCGACATTTCGTTGGTTAAGCCCCAATTACCGCCAATAAACTCTTTCATTAGTTTTTCAGCATAGCGAGAATTCATGGCTAAAATTTCTGAAAAAATATTTCTCCCTGCGAATAAAACTGAGCATTGATAGACTATTCGGCGATTTTCCCAGATAGATATATCCGATGTACCGCCGCCAATATCAATACAAGTGGTACGAATTAAGGGTTGGTTTTCTTTATCATTGAAATATTGAGCTAAAGCTACGCTTTCTGTGCAAAAACGCTGAATATCATCAATTAATGGTGTGGAATAGTCAATCCCTGTTTTCGGGCTTAATTCTTCAGAAACATCTTGCCAATTACGATGAAAAGTTGTTTTGTTGATGTAGGAAAAAGCACTGGGATAGGAAATACACCATTCAATGACATTCATTCCCGATGACGTGGCGATAGCCGAAATATGTAAAGCTAAATGTCGTAAAAAGGCTTTAGAAAACTTAAGATTTGACCATTTTAAATCTAACTTAATCCATTGTTTATTAGGATCAAATTCCGCAGGATCTGGAATATAAATACGTCCGTCTAAAATTGGTTGCAGTTCATCTTGATTATTGCCGTTTTTAGTGGTGATGACGGTACATAATGGTAAAGGTTCATCTGATGGTAAAAATGTATCAGGGATAAAACTTTCAATCAAAGCAGGTAAACGAGTACCAATAGGACTTTCGGTGATATTTAATTGTAAATCTTTGTTAATATCCAGAGGAAAATCACCGCTATTCTCTCCTTTTACATAAACGTTAGTAAAAGAAGTACCAAAGTCCACCCCTACTCGCCATATACCTCGTGAGTTGATTTCAGGAGGCGTTGTCAATAAAATTAAACCAATGTTCTCATAACGGCTATTTTTACAAATAACATGGGTGGGTATTTTATCAAGGGTTGAAAGTTGATATGATCCAGTACCATTAGGATCTTTATAAGTTCGAGGTTGTTGAGTAGGATTAGGGAAATAAACTTGAAAAGTCTTATCGCCATAATCTCCATCGTAGTAAAAAGTATAGTAAGTTTTCCAGTTAGTGGCTCGAAAGTTAGGCCACACTGTTAATACGGGAATATATTTAATGGCGTTCTCTTCCTTGAGAATATACTCTTTTTGCAAACGATACCCTTGCAACTGTTTTTGATTACTGATACCAGATAAGGGAATAGAAAGAGTTAAGCGGATTCCTTGCCCATTAATGTTATTAAAAGGCTCTAATTCAATTTTGCTGACTAAATCTTCTGGGGTGAAGTAGTCTAATAAAATATCATTGAGAGGAATTAAAGGGGTTATTTTTTCACCGTTAAAAGTGATGGGTAATTTTGATTTTGGTACAATACCACCGGGTAAAGCGTCTTCTAAATCCAAAAATCCTAATTCTTCTAAAAATAAATCTTCGGAAGTAATCCAATTCACGTCATCCCAAACTAAGTTACCGTTTTTGAGATCTTCAACGTTTAAAGAAGCTAAAGTTTTATCTTGATGTACCCAAATATTCTGTTTCGGTTGCCCCCAAAAATCAGCTATTTTTTCGTCAATGATAATCAGAGGTTTTTGATTGGCGTTGATAGCACTGGGAATTACTCGCAAATTTGAGGGTTTCGGCGGAATTTTGATGGGATTATTGAGTAAAGTTAACGCTCCTCGGTTAATAGTTTCTCCGAAAAAGTTAGGGTTAGTGCTAAGGTTTAACGCAGGTAAGGTTTGATTATCTAATTGCAAATCATTGCGGAATGAGGCTATTAACCCCATCATTTTATTTACTGCTATGCGATTGCCATTAAAATCAATGAGTTTATTTTGGATATTTTCTAACCACCGCCATAATAATTCCTTTGATTCTTGGTTTAAATAAGGTTCAGGGCTAACTAACATCTTATTTTGCCACCACCGTAACCCCTCCCATTTTCCTTCTTCTGAGGGACAAATAAGGGTACTAGGGCTACTCATCCCCACAGCTTTACCATTCCACAAAAAAATGTAAATTTCTTCCCAAGGATTTTTTCCTTCTCTGGTGTAAACTGCGTTAATAGGTTCTGGCATGAGTTGATATAAGGCATCTCCAAAAGCCTCATATCGTTCTCTTTCTAAGTCTAAAAACTGGACTTTTAAGTTAAACCCTTCCACTTCTGCTAAGGCGATCGCCGCTAACATACCTCGCCACTGCCCCACCATAGAACCATGAATAGGGTGATTTTGGTCATAAAGAGCCATTTCTGTAATTAAAGGACGAGCCCAAATTGTCGGTACAGAGCTTACACTTTTAACTACGCCCGGGGCTTGATAATCTAAACTATCGGCGACATCCCTAAAAGCATTATCTCCTTTAGCTTCCCATTTGCCCGGTTGCCCTTTAGTAATATTGGTATCATCTTTTAATTTCGATAACAGTAAATCTGCCATAATTTTTCACCTCAATAATTAAAGTTTACAAGCAACATAAATCGCTTTTGCTAACCCCGTAACCCCTTGATTTGGTTCGCCGAATTTGCTTATATCTAAAGCTCCAAGGGTATTTTTCAACTCGACAGGAGTATCCTTGTCTAAGGTTTCTTTTCCTCTAGCATCATCAAAAAATAGATCAGAAAATTTATCATTACCCAACCGATTAGAATTGGCAAAATGTTCTCTGGCTTTGAATAGTTCAATTTTTTCATTATCACATTGATGAATATCGGCTAACCATCGCAAAAAGTCTTCACACCAGTTATTGATAATTTTTATCGCTTCCTGTTGAGATGTTTCGCTTAAATCAGGTAAATTTCTTCGAGCAGGCCCAATCATCATTCTCGGTGGCCCTTGAAAAAACTTATCAAACCAAGCAAAACCATCTAACTCTTTCACCCCTTTATTTTTCGCTCCTTCTAACTGTTTTTCAAAATCCCCTAACCAAATATAAGCAAAACGCACAGCGTTAATTAAATTACTTTTAATCGCATCAACGGAAGGAATATCATCCCATTTCAAGATACCTGCTTGATTACGACTAATAACGTGTACTCCTTTTTCTGGATTTTCACAGAAGAAATTACGGGCGGCTAAACCAGCGTAAAATTCCACAAAATGAGGGCGATTTATTTGGGTATCTTTACCAACACTAAATTCTCCTAATTTCTCAAAACTTTGATTGCCAATGAGATATTTTGTGTCAAATTGTTGAGCTTGTTCTCTGTAATATCTTAAAGCGGCTTCTGTGTTAAGTAAGAATAAATCTGAACTAGCGAAAACTTTTTCATCTGCCCCTGCCTTCGGAAAATTAAAGTAAGGTAAAGCAAAAATACACCCTATTTGTACGCTCTCTCTAACGCCGTCTCGTTCTAATTTATTAGAGATCAATCTCCCTATAGTGGGTAGTCCTGAAGCCCCTGTACCGCCGAAAATAGAGCCACATAAGAGAACTTTTGCCCCACTGCCACTACTCGCATCTCCTTCAATTTGATTGATAAACGATCGCCAAGGCTCTTCTTCTAACCGTTCTAAATTAATTTGAGTTATAATGCTAGAACCTATAGCTGGTCTGCCTCTGAACCCTACTTCCAAAGAAACTTGTCTTTCTTCTTCGGTATAAAGTACATCAAATAAATTTGCTAAGGGTTTATTGGTTTGTGTTAGAGTGTCGTAGGTAAAAAATGAGCCTAACTTTTTGTCAGTATTACTATTCGTAAAAGGTGACCAAACTCGATAAGATTCAATATCCGTAGTCATCCAAGGACATTCTTCATGTTTTCCTTTCAAGATTTGATAACATTGCCTATAAATATTTAAACTTGTTTGTACTCTTTGTAAGTTACCATTGGTTTCATCAGCATCGACAAACAAAATTCTTAACTTATTAGTCGGAATTAAGCCGATGGAAGCTAATTGAATAATCGCTTCGATACATTTTGCACCAGTGCCACCAATACCCACTACATAAAAACCCATTCTTTCCTCCTTTTTTGTTTTTTTTCTATTATATAGACATGAATTAAAAATTAAAAATAAGATTAACTACAATGTTTAAATAATTATTTATTTTTAGTTATTATTATGCCTAAATTATCAAAATTTATCACTCTCTACCAATAAGATCATTTACGATTCTTGCCCCCGGCACTAATCTTCTTCGATGTAGCCCCGGAGTACTGGTAACGGTAGGAAGCCAATATAATAGGAATAAAGAGTTAAATAAAAATAATCCCATCATGGAAATTAATGTTTCTTGAATTAAATTTCCTTTTTCATCTTGATTATTAAAATAAACACTAAGGCTAACGATAATCACCAACAAAAATAAACCAATATACCAGACTAATTTAAAAGAATTTGAATCTGATTCTTGATTTTTTAAGGTTAAAATATACCACAAAATTGTAAATCCAAAAGAAAATACAAAAACAATACCTGCTGCTAAAGTATATTGTTTAATCCAGTCGCTAAGAGGAATGCTTTTAATTACACCAAAAAACTTTTGGTCATACAAATAAGGTTGTAGCCACATCATAACAATCAGTCCTACTAAGCCACAACTAATAATTCTAATAATTTCTCCGACTTTCATTATTTTTAATCTCAATAATTAGATTTAGTGTTTATAAAAAAGTTGTTATACTTTAATATATATTAAACTCCAATCTTAATGTTAAAAAAAGAAATATAATTCAATATTTGTTCGACAACTTAAAATATATTGAAAATAAACCTATACAAAATTATCGTCAATTCATGGGTAACATCGGTAAAAATACCTTTAAATCTTTACTTTTTCTAATTTTTTCTTTATCTTTCTTAACCAGTTGTCAAAAAACTCCCGTAGAAACGTTATCTTGTATGACAGACTTAATACAAACTTCTACTCAAACTGACAATAACAGGAGTAATTTAGATATATCGGTTAATGTTGATGGTAGTAGTTCAATGGTAGGCTATGTTACTATTCCTAATAATAATTATATTAAAGCCTTGCAATTATTGGCTTCTGCCGTTATTGACACCAATAATAAAACTAATTTAGAATATAAACGCATTGGAGATGATAAAATTCTCACTCGCAATAATTTTGTCAACAATGCTACTTCTAAAAATTTTTATGATGGTAATGACAGTAATTATAAAGCAGTTTCAAGTCCTATTCATTCAGCGATACTGCCTCCTGTAAACGGGAAAGATAAATTAACTATAATCGTTACGGATTTAGAAGGAGATGATGGCGGGAAAATTGCTGAAGTTTTAGCACAAAATTACTTAAATAAAGATCCTCAAAATCAAGATTATACGGTAGGAATTTGGGCAGTAAAAAGTCAATTTAATGGTGTTATTTATAATCCAAATACGGGAAAAGCTAAATTTAACTATAGCACGGAAGGTAAAACCGAGGAGGCTTTTCGTCCTTTTTATGTGTTATTTATCGGTAAATATGAGCAAATTGCTAACTATTTTGATGAGTTAAAAACCTTAGATAAAGAAATTCAAAATAATAGTGAAATGTTTATTTTTCCTACTCAAAAAGTTTTAGTACAAAATATGATTAATTTAGGCAATCTTGATGAAAGAAAAAGTAAAAGTACATTACCAGAAAATAATTCTTTAGAGAGAGTTTTTGCCTTAGAAGATAATAACGTTATTGTTAGTGTTGAAAATCCTGATAATGAACCTTATGAATTATTAAGTATAGATAATATTGAACCTAAACTAACCCTTAATTATCAAGTTGCATTTCCCACAGTTGAGAAGATTAAAGGTGGTAATTATTCATTATCGATGGATGAAAATAATTTAAAAACTGACACTAAAGTATATACTTTTTCTTCTGATAATCAAGTAACAGAATCCACGGTAGAAAAATCAGAATCCGATAAAGAAACTGAAAATAAACCTCAAGAAGAAAAATCAGAATCCGATAAAGAAACTGAAAATAAACCTCAAGAAAAAACCCCAGAAAAAATCGATAATTTACCTCAAAATTCCTCTAATAAACAATTTTTTACACTCAATAATAATAACTCTTTAAAACAAGGTTTAGTAGTTAAAGACTTAAAGTTAGATAAAGAAAAAGAAACTTTACAATTTATCACAGATATTAATTTACAAAGTTTACCTAATTCTAATGTTTATTTATTTGAAGTTAACTTAATTTTAGATGATTTAATCGGATTAGATTGGTGGAATACTTGGAATGCAAATAATCAGAATAATGATGGTTCAAAAACACAAAATTTATCTATTTTTATGAATAAATTAAAGAATTTAAGTTTAGCAAATTTAAGTAATAGTGAAAATGATCCTGTTATCGGAAACTTTTGTTTTGCTATTCAAAAAAATTAAATTATAATCTAACATTATCAAAATAATAATTTAACTAAACTTATTAATAACGTAATAATGATTTATGGCTAATAATACTGAATTAGAAAAAATAATTACTTATGTACAAAAATTAGAAAAAAGAATAACTAAATTAGAATCAGAAAAAGCAGTAATTATTAACGGTAATTTAGCTAATAAATCACCAAAGTCTCTCGAAATTTCTTTGACTCAATTAATTGATTTTTATAACGATGTTTCTCATATTTTAGATGCCTATGCTGTAACGGTTTCTTTATCAGAGGAAAGTTATAGAAAGCAAACTGAAGGGAAAATAATTTTAAATCAAGTTAATAAAGGAAATTATTGGGTAATTTTACTAGAAAATGATGAAGGAAAAAACTATTATTTATTACCAAATGGTAATATTCAGTTAAAAATATATCGTTTAAAAACTATTAATTATTTATTCTTACTTCGAGGAGAAGAAAATAATAAAGAAGAAGAATTTACTTTAGTTAAACCAGCAATGTTAGAAATTTTGCCCAGTGGCAATGAATGGCAGATAAAACAAAAAGGAGAACTATTTTTAGGTAAAAAAACTGCTATAAAAAAAATAGTTTTAGGTTTACAAAATCTGACTAATAACGAAGATAAAATCCCAGCTAGTTTAGAACAATTATTAACTGTTTTAGAGAAATTAAATCAAGGTAATTCTCAATTAGCAAAAGACATTAAATTTTTAGATAATCGATTAAAAAAATTAGAACCAGCCTATGTTGAATATCTTAATTTATACTACGAAAATCCTGTTAAATTTGCTGAATCAGAAGGAGGATTTACTAAATTAAAATTAACAAAAGATACCGTTAAAAATTTTTTAGAAAATAAAATTAATAATATCAATTTAGAAGCTAATAGTCAAGGAGAATATATCTTAAAAAAAGTAAATAACGAAGAATTTTTATTTTTAGATCCTCAAATTATTTTTGATAAAATGACTTTAAAATTAGCAAATTATACTAAATTATTCATCGCCGATAATGAAATTCCTGTTGCTGTGTCTGCTAATAATATTCTGATCAAAAAACCAGCAAAGTTAAGAAAAAATGGTGATATATGGTTATTAATCGAATCAGGAGAAATTAGCTTTTAATAGTTGTATAATTTGTCAGATTTTATCAAAAAAGTAATAACTATAAGCAGAAATCTAAGATAAAATACTTAAAGAAAGAAAAAATATCAGGAAATCACCATTAATGAGAGATAAAATTACCATTCTCAAAGAAAATTTAGCGCGTACAATCGTAGGGAAAGAAGATGCGATAAAATTAGTAATAGTTGCCTTATTGAGTGGTGGTCATGCTTTACTAGAAGATGTACCCGGAGTGGGAAAAACCTTATTAGCCAAGTCTCTTGCTCGTTCAATTGATGGAAAATTTCAGCGTATTCAATGTACCCCTGATTTATTACCAAGTGATGTTACAGGTACAAACATATGGAATCCTAGCACTAGAGAATTTGAATTTTTATCAGGACCGGCTTTTGCTAATATATTATTAACCGATGAAATTAATCGAGCAACACCTCGTACTCAATCATCGTTGTTAGAAGTAATGGAAGAAAAACAAATCACCGTTGACGGTGTCGCTAGATTTGTACCTTCACCTTTTTTTGTCATCGCTACTCAAAACCCCATTGAATATCAAGGTACATTTCCCCTTCCTGAAGCACAAATGGATCGTTTTGCTATATCTTTAAGTTTAGGTTATCCTTCCTTTGAAGAAGAGTTGCAAATGTTGGAAAAGCAATTAAATTCTACCTCCATTAATGAGCTTTCTCCTTGTATTACTTTAGCCGAGGTTATGGATTTACAAACACAGGTTTCACAAGTAAAAGTAGCTCCCGAAATACAAAAATATATAGTTAATCTAATTACCGCTTCCCGTAATGATGATGATATTACTTTAGGAGTTAGCCCTCGTGGTACATCAATATTGCAAAAAACCAGTCAAGCATTAGCATTTTTAGAGGGTAGAGATTATGTGATTCCTGATGACATCAAATTTTTAGCGCCAAATGTCTTATCTCATCGTCTTATTCCCTCTGGTGGTAGAAATGCGAAAGTAATCGTTGCTCGTTTATTAAATACCGTGGCGGTAGAATAATTAAGCACTCTTGAATTAATTACTATAATAGGTCATGAAAATTGATTAAGGTTAAAAATGAATAAAAGAGCTTGGATTACCATTATTATTAGCTTTATTCTTAGCTGGAGTATCGTTATCGGCTGGAGTGCGTCTCGTAGTTTTGATTCTATGGCGATGGCATCTGTAGATAAAGCCACGGGAAATTTTAAAATTGGGGAAGATTTATATGTAGAAAATTGTGCAACTTGTCATATACCTATTCCACCGTCAGTTTTACCTCAAGAAACATGGCAAGAAATTTTAGAAACTCCCACAAATCATTATGGAACAAAAGTTGAGGGTTTGACTGGTTTTACTCAAAGATTAATGTGGCAATATTTACAAAATTATTCAAGACAATTATTAAAAGACGAAATTAAACCAAAATATATGGCACAATCTCGTTATTTTTTCGCACTTCATCCCCAAATAAATTTTTCTTCTACTATTACTATTAATAGCTGTATTGAATGTCATTCTCAAGGTCAAAATTTTGATTATAGTTACAACGAATAAGATATTAAAAATTATAATATTTTCAATACATTTTCAATTATTTTTGGAATTAATAAAAACTTTTTTTAGGGCAAAATTAGCAACAGGAATCAATCATTGATAAAAATAAATAGTTAAGGCTTAATATATACATTTATTTCTATCTTCTATTTCCTGAAAATTTGATGCTTTACTCAGCTATTAATCTGTTTATAATAGTTAACATAACTTTATAAAACATAACATTAATGATTATTGCTAAGGATTCCATTCATTATGTCAACGCCTTAGAAGGTAACTATTGGCAATGGCGCGAACAAAAAATATACTATGTACAAGCAGGAAATTGTGATGATGATAAACCAACTTTATTATTAGTACATGGTTTTGGTGCATCTACTGACCATTGGCGCAAAAATATTCATCAGTTACAAGAAAACTTTTCCGTGTGGGCTATTGATATGTTAGGATTTGGCAGATCTAGTAAACCGTCATGGGAATATACGGGTAATCTTTGGCGTGAACAACTAAACGACTTTATCACAGAAGTAATTAAGCAACCAACCATTATTGCTGGAAATTCTTTAGGTGGTTACGCTTGTTTATGTACGGCGGCGGAGTATCATCACAATGTTAAAGGGGTTATTTTACTTAATAGTGCTGGCCCTTTTTCTGATACTGTAACCAAAAAAACTACTTTTGTTCAAAAAATTAGCGGTTGGTTATTAAAACAAGATTGGATTACTTATCTTTTGTTTCAGCGATTACGCAACAAAAAAAATATTCGCAAAACTCTCGAAAAAGTCTATTTAGATTCTACTGCCATTACCGATCAATTAGTTGAAGATATTTATCGCCCTTCCTGTGATGATGGTGCATTACAAGTATTTAGTTCTGTATTTAAAAGTCCTCAAGGAGAAAAAATTGATCAATTATTACAGAAAATGAACTGTCCTTTACTTAATATTTGGGGAGAAGCTGATCCTTGGATGCGATCGCAAGAAAGAGGAGAAAAGTTTAAAAAACATTATAGTAATTTAACTCAAGTATATGTTAAAGCTGGTCATTGTCCCCATGATGAAATACCTGAAGAAATTAATGGTTTAATTACGAGTTGGGTAACAGAAAAATTAGGATAAAAATATTTTAATTTATAAACATTGTAGCTGATGTTTCAGAAAATATTTTCCTGATTTACTACTATAAAATAATAAATCTGTTAAAGTTTTAAGTGCTAAAGAATTTTGAATTTCTGAGTTAATTTCGATACTCAAAGATTCATGAGATTGAGATAGCAATAAAAACTTATCTAAATAGTCCTTAACTATACCATAATAATAGTTAGTATTTTCTGAACTATCAATTTGTTCTAATAAAGAACAAGCTCTTCTGATTAATTCATCATTTTTTTGTAAAAGTTCTGCTAAATATTCTATCAAAATATCTAACTCAGATTTACTAATAGGAATAACCGTTGATTCTAACTTAATTCCTAATGCTAAAATTCCTAAATAAATTAGTTTTATTCTATGGGGAGTATTGTTAACTTTTTCCACATCAATTAAGTTTTCTTGTTCTTCTAACATAAGATAAAATATTATTAATATTAATAGGAATAATGAAGCAAATAAGTCTTAATTTACCTGAAAATCTTTCATCTATAATTGTAAAACACAATACCATTAATGGTTATATTTATGACAACTTATCTTCTACAAATGATCAAATATGGCAATTAAGGCAAGAAAATATTATGCCTCCTTTTTTCGTTATTGCCAAACAACAAACCGCAGGAAAAGGGCAACGGGGTAATATTTGGCGATCGCCATTAGGAGGGTTGTATTTAAGTATGATATTAGAAATTAACTTATCGATAGAATTTATTAATCATTTAACCTTATTTAGTGTTTATGGTATTGTGAAAGAATTAAGAACATATAAGATTCCCGTACAAATAAAATGGCTTAATGACTTAATTTTAGAAGGTAAAAAATTAGGGGGAATTTTGTGTGAAACCAGAAGCGAAGGAAAGATAATCAAAGAAGTAGTAATGGGAGTCGGAATAAATTATAAAAACGAAATTTATAATAATAGTATTAGCTTAAACAATTACTATCAAAAAACGAATAAAGTTACCATAAAATCTGCTAATAATTTAGCCACAATAATAATTTTAGGTATTCTGAAAGGTTATCAAGAATATCTTGATTTAGGTATTAATCATCTTGTAAATAATTATAATAAGTTAATGTATAATTTCCAAGATAAAGTGACAATAGAACAAATAAAAGGAGAAATTTCAGGGATTAATTCTCAAGGACATTTACAAGTAAAAATAACCTCCTTAGGTGCTAGTAGTAAAATGAGTTTTTCTCCTCAGAATTATAGTATTTCTTACGATAAATTAACCCAAAACTACTACCAATTAACCGAAAAAAATAGATAAAAATAAGTCCTTTTGAATTGATATAGCAATCCTATTTGACTCCTAAGAAAATAATCAGTTAAATTCCCCCAAAATTGGGGGCAAGGGGGCGAAATTTTACCAACAATTTTAGAGTACGATACCTAAAAATCTCCGTGATTAACCATCGCACTACCTAATTTTTCCATAACTTCAGTAACGGAAATAGCGCCTAATTCCCCAGAAGCACGAGTGCGAATATTGAGAGTATTATTTTCAACCTCATTACCGCCAACCACAGCCATAACAGGAATTTTCTGCTTCTCACCGTTGCGAATCATCTTACCTAACCTTTCGTTACTGTTATCGACTTCCGCACGAATACCAGCGAGTAACATTTTTTGACAAACATCTTGACAGTACCCCGAAAAATCATCATTAACAGGCATTAAACGCACTTGAACGGGTGCTAACCACAGTGGGAAGTCCCCCGCATATTCTTCAATTAAGATGCCAATAAGACGCTCTAAAGAGCCAAAGGGCGCACGATGAATCATAATTGGACGTTGACGAGTACCATCGGGAGCGGTATATTCTAAGTCGAAACGTTCAGGTAAATTGTAATCAACTTGAACTGTACCGAGTTGCCATTCTCTTTCTAAAGCATCTTGAAAAATAAAATCTAATTTTGGCCCATAAAAAGCCGCTTCTCCCTTAGCCTCAAAATAATCCATTTTTTTGATTTTCAGGGCGTGACGAATAGCATTTTCAGCCTTTTCCCAACCTTCATCACTACCAATATATTTATCAGATTCAGGATCACGAGTACTAACACGAGTTTTAAAATTACTCAGTTTTAAACTGTTAAATACCGTTAAAATTAAGTCAATAACACTAATAAACTCCTCTTCTAATTGATCAGGTGTTACAAATAAATGGGAATCATCTTGAGTAAAGCCTCTAACCCTTGTTAAACCGCCTAACTCTCCAGATTGTTCATAACGATATACCGTGCCAAATTCCGCTAAACGCATAGGTAAATCACGATAAGAGCGCAACTCACTTTTATAAATTTGAGTATGAAAAGGGCAATTCATCGGCTTTAAAGCAAAACCAACTTCTTTTTCTGCTTCCTCACCGTTATCAGCCATCATGGGAAACATATCTTCTTTGTAGTTTTGCCAATGACCAGAAATTTTAAATAAATCAACCCTAGCGATGTGAGGTGTAATTACTTCTAAATAACCGCGCTTAGTTTGTTCTTTTTTCAAAAAATCCATTAAAGTTGAACGAATTAAAGTACCTTTTGGTGTCCAAAGTGGCAAACCTGGCCCCACTAAATCAGAGAATATAAATAAACCCAATTCTTTTCCTAGTTTACGATGATCTCGTTTTAAGGCTTCTTCCTTCCGTCTTTTATATTCTGCTAATTGTTCGGGAGTTTCCCATGCCGTACCGTATAATCGTTGTAACTGTTTATTATTAGAATCACCACGCCAGTAAGCTCCTGCAATACTTTCTAATTCAATAGCTTTTGGATTTAAGTCTGCGGTGGTGTCAACGTGAGGACCTGCGCATAAATCCCACCATTCTTCGGCTAAATGATAAATTGTAATGGTATCATCCTTAATTCCGTCTAAAATTTCTAATTTATAAGGTTCATGAATACTCTTGATCCTCATTTGAGCTTCTTCTCTACTGACAACTTCTCGAATTACAGGCAATTTACGATTAATAATTTTAATCATTTCTTTCTTAATCACCTTCAAATCCTTTTCTGTTAAAGGTTCTGACAAATCAAAGTCATAATAAAAACCGTTTTCTGTCCAAGGACCAATGGTTACTTGTGCATTAGGATATAATTTTTGTACCGCCATCGCCATCACATGGGAAGTGGTATGACGAATTTTCTTTAAGTTTTCAGATTCACTGGTGCGAGGTAGTTTAATAGATTGATTTGACATAAAAATAAATATAATGCTCGATGCTTATAGATGATGATCTTACAACAGTTAGGAACTGCTTTTTGATTGTAAAAACTTTATAATTGAAAATTGAATAAAAAAATCCCCCTTATTAATATAATTCAGGGAGATAAAAGACTAAATTTTGAGCAAGAGTTAGACAAAACTCATGGTATTTGTAATCCGTTTCATGGCTTCAATGACATTTTCACGACTATTAAAAGCGCTCAGACGAAAATAACCTTCTCCTGCTGCACCAAAACCAGATCCAGGCGTACCAACTACGTTAACATTATGTAATAACTTATCGAAGAAATCCCAACTGGATAAACCATCTGGAGTTTTTACCCACACATAAGGCGCATTAACTCCACCATAAACTTTTAACCCTGATGAAGTTAATTCTTCTCTGATAATTTGGGCATTTTCTAAATAAAATTTGACTAATTCCGCAATCTGTACTTTTCCTTCTTCCGAATAAACCGCTTCTGCACCTCTTTGTACAATATAAGACACACCATTAAACTTAGTACAGTGACGACGATTCCACAGTTTCCAAATTTCTACTTTTGTGCCGTCTTCCGCTTTTCCTGTTAAATTTTTGGGGATTACGGTTAAAGCGCAACGTGTACCCGTAAACCCAGCATTTTTGGAAAATGAGCGAAATTCGATGGCACAATCTTTCGCCCCTTCAATTTCATAGATAGAATGAGGTAAACTAGGATCAGTAATAAACGCTTCATAGGCAGCATCAAACAAAATAATCGCTTCATGTTTTTTCGCATATTCTACCCATGACTGCAAATATTCTCTTGTGGCGATCGCCCCTGTGGGGTTGTTAGGAAAACAAAGGTAAATCAAATCAACTGCTTCGGTAGGTAATTCGGCGGTAAAATTATTTTCTGCGGTAATAGGAAGATAAACCAAACCTTCATATTCTCCTTTTTCGTTGACATCCCCAGTGTTTCCTGCCATAACGTTAGTATCCACATACACGGGGTAAACAGGGTCAGTAACGGCGATTTTGTTGTTTTTGCCAAAAATGTCAAGAATATTGCCTGTATCGCACTTAGAACCATCGGAGATAAAGATTTCATCGGCAGATATATCACACCCTCTACCTTGAAAATCATGTTGGGCTATTTTTTCCCTTAACCAACCATAACCCTGCTCAGGCCCGTAACCTTTAAAATTACTGCGATCGCCCATATCTTCCACAGCTTTAACCATAGCATCACGACAGGCTTTTGGTAAAGGTTCGGTAACATCACCAATACCTAATCTGATAATATTAGCATTGGGGTTTTCTTGGGCAAAAACATTAACTCGTCTTGCGATTTCTGGGAATAAGTAACCAGCTTTTAATTTTAAGTAATTATCGTTAATTCTAGCCATTATGAATATTTGTTAAGATTATTTTCATTAGTTTATCATTTGAGCGGAGGATGTTCTCCTATAGGGTACAAAATTTGACGTAAATTAACTAAACCTTCTCTATTTAAGTGCAAAATCGTTACTGTTACTCTACCCATAGGAGTTAATCCGATGATTAAATCATAATTATTATTCCATCTAAAATGATCTCGCCAATTATTTTTTCTAGGATGATATAAAGAGACAAATTGATCACTTAATTGATCATATCCTTCAGTTTTATTATATTTATGATTATTGCAACCCTGACAAGCTAAAGCTAAATTATCTAAATTATTTTTACCTCCTTTACTAATAGGTAAAATATGCTCTATGGAAAATTTTTGAGTGGCAAATTTTTCTTGACTAATACAATACTCACAACAATTTTTTGCTCTTAATCTAACGCTATTTTTAAATTCTTCAGTAAGTTTATAATCCTTCATTATTAGTTGGTTTAATTCCTAAATCTTCAATTAAATGACTAAGTGAGCATTGCCGTAAAGTTGCTAATTCAGTTAGATTTTTCAAGCGTTTCCATTGATATTTTTCAAATATATCCGTTAAATTTAATAATTCTTGGTATTCATTTTCTGTTAAATTTTCCGCTTCTTTTTTTTTGATCAATATTTCGTAACTTTGTTTAATTTTATCATCTACATCTTGGTTTATTTTTAATAATAAATTAGCTTCTTTTTTTGATAAATTAGGAGTAATTTGTTTCGCCCTAAAAGCAATAACATTCTGGGTAAATTCTTCTAATTCTGTCATCGTTAATTGTTTAACTGCTTGAAATAAATCTTCTTGAGATAATTGAGCTTCTAGTTTAATTTTTGGCATATTTGACTAGATTATTTTAAATTTTCTTTTAGTATATAATAAGTTTAATTGAATTGCCTATTGTCTATTGTTACAATATTATAGTTTTATCAAAAATTTTGGTATTTTTATTTATTCCATGATTAACAACTCGTTATTGATAGCTCTTGCCATCGCCCTATGCTCCATAATATGGGTAGAATTAGTCAGAGACTACTACCATTATTTAGCCCATATTTGGACACCTTTATCTCGTTTACACTCATGGCATCACCGAGTCTTTAAACCAGATTTATCCGTTAACAGTGTGGAAATTTATCGTCAAGCCCATTGGTATAATGACGTACCAGAATCTTTAGTTATGCTACTATTTAGCATCGGTTTTGCTTTATTATTCATCTCTCAAGGATGGATTTCACCAAACTATCAATGGTTAGCATGGTTAGGGTCACTTTATACCCTATCATTTACTGGTAGTGCCATCGCCCGAGGTTTAGGAGTACCCTATGCAGACGAAATTACCGACGCTACCCATCGTCAAGGAGATTTTACCACTATTCCCGCTCATTGGTTCGTAAATCGTAGTTATCATTGGCGACACCATTTCGATGATCAAAATGCTTATTTTTGCGGTACATTTACTATAGTTGATCGCATCATGGGTACAGCATTATCTTTAAAAGGAAAAAAAATCGCCGTTACGGGGGCAAATGGTACTCTAGGACAAGCATTAATCAAACAATTATATTTAAAAGGGGCAAAAGTTACCGCCTTAACATCTCAAAATCAAGAATTATTTATTAACGTTAAAAATGAGCAAATTCCCATTAAAACCTTTTCATGGCAAGTGGGAGAAGAATCTAATTTAACTAATATATTTGAAAAAATTGATATATTAATTCTCAATCACGGCATTAACGTTTATGGAGAAAAAACCGCCGAAGCCATTGAAAAATCTTACGAAATAAATGCTTTTTCAGGTTGGCGAATGATGGAATTATTTTTAAAAACTGTTAAGAATAATCAGGATAAAGCCACAAAAGAAATCTGGGTAAATACTTCCGAAGCTGAAGTAAATCCTGCTTTTAGTCCTCTCTATGAAATTAGTAAGCGTACAATGGGGGATTTAGTAACCTTAAAAAGAGTTAATTCTCCCATAATTATTCGCAAATTAATACTAGGTCCTTTCAAGAGTAAACTTAACCCTATGGGCGTTATGTCAGGGGATTGGGTAGCCAAGCAAATTGTTAATTTAGTCATCAGAGATTTTCGTGATATTATAGTAACAATAAATCCTTTTACTTATCTTATTTTTCCTTTCAAAGAATGGCTAATGTTAAGTTATTGTAAAGTTCTAACTAAGTAATTTCCCCCCTTGACAAAAAAATATAATAAAAGATACTATTAGGGCATATAATGACGGTATTAAATTCAGAGTAACTAAAATAAAGTTTAACTTAAATTTAGTATTCCCTTTGACAGAAATAACTGTTATTATTCCCTTTAAATAGTAGGTGACACTACTAAGCGGTGAAATCCATCGCAACTAAAAAAGAAACTTAATCTATTAAGTACTTTTAGACAAAAAAAATCACTCAAAATCGTTAATTAGATTATGTGAGTGTTAATTATCGTTAATCCTTAACCAACAAAACAAAAGAATAAATGTCTAACCAATCCTTTTTCAAAAATAAATTAGCAGTAGGAGTAATGACTCTTGGTTTAGCTACCACTGCTTCTTTATTAGCTCCAAATTCTGCCGAGGCTGTAAACCTCAAATTTAATGTAAATGGTACTTATGCCGCAGGTGGAGCTATTACTGGTAGTTTTTTCTATGATGGTACTAATTATTCTAATTGGAATTTAACAAGTACCTCTACCACTTTAGCTCCAGCCACTGCACCCCTAGCTAATCCCTTTACTTATACAACCACCAATGCGGAAATAAATACTGTAATACCTTCTAGTGGTACTAAATTTTATATCAGTTCTCCTGATAGTACAGCATTTCCTTACAGAGATTTAGTCTTTGTATTTAATAATAGTTTAAATACCCTTCTTAATGTAGGTGATTCGACTACTTTAGTCGCTAATAATCGTAACCCATTAGCCGCTTCTTATGAACAATATGGTTCTAATGGACAAACCTTAACAGCTGCTATTGCTGGTGGTACAGTTACAGTTGCTGCCGTTCCTGAACCTTTAACTATCTTAGGTACTTTAGTTGCTGGTGGTATTGGTGTAGGTATGAAAAGAAAAAAACAACAATTACAAAAAGAAACCGTTTAATTGATTAGTTAATTCTTTTTTCACATCAAATATCCAATTACAATTAATTATTACTAAGTACATATTCAGTACTAATCGAAATACGGGAGACTTAAAAGACAAAAATGTCAAAGTTTCCTCTTTTTTTTGGGGATAAATAGGTGAAGAATTGCCCCTTAATCCCCAAGTTTGGGGAAAATAATAATTTTTAAAACTCCGTAGTAATAATCTGTTTTAGTGCTGATTCAAGGTTAGGATAAAGAAAATTATAATTCATTAATTCTGTAGTTTTTTGTGGTAACACTTTTTGCCCTTCTAAAACTACTTTTGCACCATCCCCTAACAGTAATTCTAAAGCAAAACTCGGTACAGGTAGCCATGATGGGCGTTTTAGAATACTTCCTAGAGTTTCACATAATTTATTCATGGTGACAGGATAAGGTGCAGTGGCGTTAAAAGTACCATGAATGTTATTATCTTTTAAACTTTGAATGATCATCTCTACTACGTCATCTCGATGAATCCATGAAAACCACTGTTTACCTCCACCAATAGGGCCTCCAGCAAAGATCTTAAAAGGTGGTATCATTTTAGCTAAAGCGCCACCATTGCCCAAAACGATACCAAAACGTAAAATTACTAATCTTATTCCTATTTCTGTTACTTTGTTGGCTTCCCCTTCCCATGCTTGACACACTTGCGCTAAAAAATCTTCCCCTGCTGGACTAATTTCTGTATAAGTTTCTGTTTCACTCGTACCATAAAAACCAATGGCTGAAGCGTTAATTAATACTTGGGGTTTTTGATTAGATTTAGCTATGGCATCCACAATAATTCTTGTGCCTAACTGCCTACTATCAAGAATTTCCTGCTTATAACTATCACTCCATCTTTCCGCAATAGGTGCCCCGGCAAGGTTAATAACGGCATCACAACCATCAATTTTATTTTGCCAAATTCCTTCTTGTTTCGGAGTATAGTTAATAAATTCTAAATTCGAGTAAATAGCAGGGGAAAAAACGGATTTAGCTTTATCAACATTACGGGTTAAAATAATAATTTGATTGTCTTTGGCTAATTTTTCTACTAATTTTGTACCGATAAAACCTGTTGCACCAGTAATCGCTATTTTCATTAATTTTTATCTTTTATAGTTAATATTAAATTACTATTCTACCAATAATTAATTTTTAAGGAAATATTATCTAATTATTAATTATGGTAACTTTACCTTGAGAATTACGAGGTATTTCTGTTACTTTTTCCCAAACTTTTGGTATTTTATAATTAGCAATTTGAGATACAAGTTTTGCTTTTATATCTTCTGTTTTAATACTACTATTAAGAGGTACATAAAAAGCAGTAATAATTTCTCCCCAATAATCATTTTTTTGCCCTATTATATAAACATCTTTTACTAAGTTAGTCGCTAAAATTGCCCTTTCAATTTCTAAAGGAAAAATATTTTCACCCCCCGTAATTATTTTCTGACTATTACGCCCTAAAATATATAAATAACCTTTTTTATCTACATAACCAACATCATCGGTAATAAAAATATCTATAGTTTTAACATGAGGATAATAACCTTTAAATAAAGAAGTTGATTTTATCTTAATAATACTGTCTTTTTTCTCGTTAACAATAACTTGAGCATGGGGTAAAATTTGACCATTATTATAGTTATTCTCTTGAATTTCTTGGGGTTTTAAGATACTAATACCTGAAGCAGTTTCTGTCATACCATAAGTTAAAGCTAAAGGAATATTATGTTTATTTGCTAATAGTATTTGATGAGGATAAATAGACGCACCACCAACTAAAATAGTTTTAAATTTTGTTAAATATTGAGGGTTATTATCGAGAAAAAATTGTAGTTGAGTAGGCACTAAAGAGATAAAATAATCTTGATAATCTTCAATAATTTCTAAGTTATTTTTGACATTTTGAAAACTATTAATAACTAACTTTCCTTCAGTAATAAAACTGCGTATAACCTGCATTAAACCACTAACATGATAAAGGGGTAAACAGCAGTAAGAATTAATAGATAAATTACCAAAATATTGATAAAAACCCATAGCCGAAGCTGTTAGAGTTTCCCATGTATGAATAGCAAATTTAATTTTACCCGATGTACCGCCAGTAGGAATCATAATTCCCGTAAAACTGGGTGAATTTTGATTAATAGAAGAAAAATTATAATTAATGTTACCAAAAATAATATCTGGTTTAACTATCTTCTCTATTTGTTGCCATTCTCTTATCTGCCAATGAGGATTAATTAAAAAGACACAACTATTAGTAATAATACTAGCGAAAAAAGCAGCAATAAACTTATAAGATTCTGTTTCAGCAATAAAAATAATTGGTTTTATCTTAATGTCATTATAGCAATTAATTTTAGTTATATAATCTGTTATTAATTTTTCTAAATTTTCTGATTTATAGTTAAATATCCATTGAGTATTTAATAATTTTAACTGTGATAATATAGATAATTTATTATTCATTAAAATCACTGTAATGCTCTAAGATAATCAATAGCAGCATCTAATTTAGAAGGATAAGATAAGGCAAATTGTTCAAACCAAAAACCTTCATCGGAATAAGAATCTAAATTTTTTAACCAAATTTCTGCTTTTCTTCTTAATTGTTTTTCTTGTCTTTGTTTTTCTAATTCTTTTTGTCTAATCTCTTCTAAATTATCTACTTTTTTATGCTGTTTTATTTCTGACTGTTTTTGACTAAAATTTTTAGCTATATCTTGTAAAGATGATTCAGCAATAGACGATTGTTTATCAGATTTTTTGACAGATTTTTGTTGTTGAAATTTAGCTTGAATATCCGTTAATAAATCCTGTGAAGTATCACTTTTTTTCCCAGTGGTAGATTTTTGTTGTTGAAATTTAGCTTGAATATCTGTTAATAAATCCTGTGAAGTATCGCTTTTTTTTGCAGTGGTAGATTTTTGTTGCTGA
>JAACUG010000065.1 GCA_009993045.1 Cyanobacteria bacterium CG_2015-22_32_23 | reverse complement strand
TAATATTAAGTTGACTATAACAACAAACTTCATACTTAATTTCTGTTATTTGAGCAAATATATCCACTAGATTTTATTACTAATTTAAGAATGTAAAAATAAGGCTATTTTTTCTACTGCTTCTCGTAAAATTTCAGGGGATTTCACTAAGGCAAATCTAACATAACCTTCACCATTATCACCAAAACCCGCACCGGGTGATAAAGCCACTCCAGTATTTTTGACTAACTCAACACAAAATTTTATGGAATCTTTCTCCCATGCTTTGGGTAGTTTTGCCCATAGATATAAAGTCGCTTCTGGGGTTGGCACATTCCAGCCAATTTTATTTAATTCTGTTACTAAAAAATCTCTTCTTTCTTGATAAGTTTTAACGGTTTCTTTCACACATTCTTGAGAAGAAGTTAAAGCTGTAATTCCTCCTTCTAAAATACCTTTATATTGGTTAAAGTCAACTACAGATTTAATCTGTTTTAAAGCAGTAATTAACTGTGAGTTACCGATAGCAAAACCGAGTCTAAAACCGCCCATATTATAAGATTTTGAGAAGGTAAAAAACTCTATAGATACCTCTTTTTTCCTATCAACTTGTAAAACTGAAGGTTGTATATTTTCGTTAAAAACTATATCCATATAAGGGAAATCATGGACTAAAACAATATTATTGTCTTTACAAAATTGTACTGCTGACTCAAAAAAATCTAAAGAAGCTGTTGCACTTGTGGGATTATGAGGATAATTTAACACCATCATTTTTGCCTTATTTAAAACCTCTTGAGGAATATCATTAAATTGGGGTAAAAATTTATTTTCAGCTAATAAAGCCATAGGGTAAATTTGCCCTCCAGCAAGGTAAATTCCCCCTGCATGGGAAGGATAACCCGGATCTAATAATAGGGCGTAATCTCCTTCATTTAAGATGGCTAGAGGTAGATGGGCAGTGCCTTCTTGACAACCAATTAACGGTATAATTTCTGTCTCCCAATCCGCAAAAACACCGAATCTTTTTTCATACCAATTAGCAACAATTTTTCTAAATTCTGCTGTGCCACCGTGTAATAAATAACCATGATTATCAGAGTTATTTAGAGATTTTTCGATAGTTTCTATTATGTGTTTAGGGGTTGGTAAATCTGATGAGCCTAAAGACAAATCGATGATAGTTTTTCCTTGAAAAATTGCTTCAGTTTTAGCTTTATCCATATCAGCAAAAACGTTTTTTTCTAAGGGTTTTATCCTGTTTGATATTTGCATAAATATAGTTAATAATTAAGTGATTTGTTAATTGCTAATTACTAATTAATTAAAGATTTTTTTCTATAAATTCTTTAACTTTTTCCCTACCAATTGCACCTTCATTCATACTCATAACTTTTCCCTCTTTAAATAAGATTAAAACTGGTACTCCTTCTACTTTATAAGTGGCTACAGTTTGAGGACTAGCATCTACTTCTAGTTTAACTACTTTTAGGCGATCGCTATAATTTTCGGCAGCCCAATTAATAGAAGGTGACACAAGACGACAAGGGCCACACCAAGAAGCCCAAAAATACGCTAAAACTGGTTTATTTTCGTTAATTACTTCTTTTTCAAACTGAGAATCACTAATTTCAATCACTTTAGTCATGGTTATGGATAGGTTGTTAATGGTTTGCGATATAATTTAACATCAGAACATCTACGATCTTACTGTACAATGGACTAGAGATTATCTTGAAGTGAAGATAGAATTATTGCATTCGATCAATAGTACGATATTGTATCGCTTCAGCTAGATGATGACTTTGTAAATCATTATCTCCTGCCAAATCAGCAATAGTGCGAGAAACTTTTAAAATACGATCCATAGCACGAGCAGATAAACCTAACTTGCGGATTGCACCTTCTAAGAGGTTGCGACTAGCATCGTCTATAATACAGTATTCTCGTAAATGTCGTGATTGCATCTGTGCATTGGAACTGATAGTATCGTTTTTAAACCTATTTTGTGCTTTTTCTCTAGCTTTTAAAACTCTTTCTCTAACTATTTCCGAAGTTTCCCCAGTTTTTTGTCTCGTCATTTCTTCAGGTTTTAATCTAGTTACTACCACTTGTAAGTCAATGCGATCAAGTAAAGGTCCTGATAGTTTTGCCCAATATTGTTCTCTTTGTCGTGGGGAGCAAGTACAAGGTTGAATAGTATCGCCGTAGTATCCACAAGGACAAGGATTAGTACTGGCGATCAGAGTAAATTGAGAAGGAAAAGCGACAGATTGCCTAGCTCGTGATATAGTAACGAAACCATCTTCTAAGGGTTGACGAAGAAACTCTAAGACAGTACGTTTAAACTCAGTTAATTCATCCAGAAAAAGGATGCCTTTATGAGATAAAGAAATTTCTCCGGGTTTAGGGAATGATCCACCACCTACAAGAGCAACACCAGAAGCAGAATGATGAGGACTACGAAATGGACGCTCTCGTATTAATGAACCATTATTTTTAAGTAATCCTGCCACTGAGTAAATTTGCGATACTTCTAAGGCTTCATTAAAATCTAAAGGAGGTAAAATAGACGGTAAACGCCTTGCTAACATGGTTTTACCAGCACCCGGTGGCCCTACAAAGATGAGATTATGGCCTCCTGAAGCGGCAATTTCTAAAGCCCTACGGGCGTGATTTTGCCCTTTTACGTCTTTTAAATTATTGATATTGTTGAACAATGGTTCAAATTCTGTAGTAGGGTTAAATTTTGTCGGGATAAACCTTTCAGGTTGTTGTAAAAATTGAGCAACTTCGTCTAAGTTATTTAACCCATAAACGTCGATACCTTCTACCACAGCAGCTTCTTGGGCGTTATCTTTTGGTACAATCATCCCTTTAAAGCCTAATTTTACCGCCGTAGCCGCCATCGGTAAAACCCCAGCTATGGGGCGTAAACTGCCATCTAAGGACATTTCCCCCAGAAATAAATAATCTCTTAATAATTGAGGATCAACTTGCTCTGATGCGGTTAAGATACCTATACTAATGGGTAAATCAAAACTTGGCCCTTCTTTGCGTAAGTCGGCAGGTGTCAAGTTAACGGTAATTTTGCGCACTGGAAATGCAAAACCAGAATTTTTGATAGCTGCTTTTACTCTTTCCCTAGATTCTTGCACAGCCGTATCAGGTAATCCTACAACAGTAATTTTAGGTAAGCCCCCCGATACGTCAACTTCAACCCCGACTTTTACCGCATCAACACCGACAATAGTAGCACTCCAAACTCTAGCTAACATAGGCAATAAAATTAGCAACTAATAATTAACTATACTACTAAATTAATAATTTGACATTATTTTGTACCACTATTTTTATAATTTGTGAGTATTGCCCATTCTAGGTTTATAGTTGGTGAGTAAGTTTAATCTATTTAAACATTAATTATAATTAAATTTTTTACATTAAATGATATTAGGTTTAATGGAAGATTTTAGGCGTAATAAATTAAAAGTTTGTCCTAAATTAAGAGGTAAAACAGAAATTCCTTCTAAACGAGATTGAATCCAACCATCACCCCAAGTCCATTCTTGATAACCGTCAATACCTCCACTCAAGATAAAACGAATACAATTACTATCAATAAAATCAACTTTATTTTTAACTTCAATTAAGCCTAAATAAAAACTAAATGAATCATTTAATGACAATTTTTGAGGGGAATTTTTAGGAAATTTTAGGGGGAAAAACCAGCATTTTAACTTATTAATGTCTAATAAATAATCACGAAAAGTTGTTTCTGTGGCTTTAACCTCAATTCTCAATTCACTTTTTTGAAATTTACCTAACATAAATTATTCTTCCTAAAATTAGAGGGAAATAGTTTTATCTTAATCTTAATCAATTTTATTCTGAAGAAAAAAAAAACCTGAAAATATTGCTCTATTTGCCATGATCGATGAAAATTTGATAATAATAGCAAATAACTTATAGTAGAAAGAATAAAGTGAGTATTATAATTGGTGGTAAAAAACAAGCCCGAAGAGCTTACGGTATAGATGAAATCGCTTTAGTGCCAGGCAACTGTACATTAGATCCTGTGTTAGCAGATACTCGTGTTACTATTGGTGGTATTGAAAGAGAAATTCCGATTCTTGCTAGTGCCATGGATGGCGTTGTGGATGTAAAAATGGCAGTTTTACTCTCAGAATTAGGCTCATTAGGAGTATTAAATCTTGAAGGTATCCAAACTCGTTATGAAGATCCTAACCCTATTTTAGACCGTATTGCTTCCGTTGGGAAATCAGAGTTTGTGGGTTTAATGCAAGAATTATACAGCGTACCTGTTAAACCTGAACTAATTACTCAAAGAATCAAAGATATTAAGCAACTAGGAGGCATTGCAGCAGTTAGTTTAACTCCTTTTGGGGCTAACCAATATGGTAAAGTTGTCGCTGAAGCTGGTGCAGATTTAGTCTTTATTCAAGCTACCGTTGTCTCTACTGCTCATTTATCTCCTGAAACCATCACTCCTCTTGACTTAGCCGCTTTTTGCTCTGAAATGCCCATGCCAGTAATTCTCGGTAACTGTGTTACTTATGATGTAACTTTACAATTACTTAAAGCTGGAGCGGCAGGAATTTTAGTCGGTATTGGACCGGGTGCTGCTTGTACTTCTAGGGGAGTTTTAGGGGTTGGAGTACCTCAAGCTACGGCTGTTGCCGATTGTGCGGCGGCGAGGGATGATTTCCATAAAGATACAGGTAAATATATTCCCATTATTGCCGATGGCGGTATTATCACTGGTGGTGATATTTGTAAATGTATCGCTTGTGGTGCAGATGCTGTTATGATTGGCTCACCTATTGCTCGTAGTGCAGAAGCACCTGGTAGAGGTTTTCATTGGGGTATGGCGACTCCTAGCCCTGTTTTACCTCGTGGCACTAGAATTAATGTGGGTACAACGGGTACAATTTCGGAGATTTTGCGCGGACCTGCTAAACTAGATGATGGTACTCATAATCTTTTAGGTGCTTTAAAAACCAGTATGGGTACATTAGGGGCAAAAGATATTAAGGAAATGCAACAAGTTGAAGTGGTAATCGCACCTTCTCTATTAACTGAAGGTAAAGTATATCAAAAAGCCCAACAGTTAGGTATGGGTAAATAATCGTTAATGGGTAGGGAATTATCCCTACTCTGTTGTGTGTTAAAATTTAATTTGTTCAAATATACCATGTAAGACTTTTGCTGAATCTTGCAATAATCTTTCTTCTTCTTTATCAAGGGTTAGATTTACGGTTTTTAAGATACCTTTTTCGTTAACAACTCTAGGAATACTTAAACATATATCTTCAATGCCATATAATCCCGTCATCAAACCACTGACAGTTAAAATGCGCTCTTGAGAATATAATATAGCTTTGACAATATCCGTAGTGGCTAAACCGATGGCATAGGATGTATAACCTTTTTTCCTGATAATCTCATAAGCGGCGTTTTTGACATTAAAATAGATTTCTGATAACTTATTTTCTTCCTCTTTGTCTAAATTTGACCATCCATCGGGTACAATTTTTACACCACCAATATTCGCAGTACTCCATACCGCTACTTCACTATCTCCATGTTCACCTATAATGTAAGCATGAACACTACGAGCGTCAATACCCATTTCTTTGGCTAATAATGCACGAAAACGAGCGCTATCTAATACAGTACCAGAACCGATGACTCTTGAGCTAGGAAAACCAGTAATTTTTAATGTAACATAAGTCAAAATATCAACAGGGTTACTAACTACTAAAATAATTGCATTAGGACAATATTTAACCACATCTTCAAGAATGTGTTTATAAACTGCAATATTACGCTCAACTAAACTTAAACGACTTTCCCCGTCTTTTTGGGCAACTCCTGCGGTAATAATTATTATGTCCGCATTTTGTCCTACATCTGCCACTGTACCTGATTTTAAGTCCGTTGGGGCTAAAAAAGGCATCCCGTGAGATAAATCCATCACCTCTCCTTCTAATTTATCTATGGCGATGTCTTGTAAAATTAATTCATCAAAACAGTTTTGAATTATCATAGAATAAGCACAAGCTAAACCAACCTGCCCTAAACCGATGATAACTCCTTTTCGAGGGCGAATAAATGAAGGTTTTTCAGCACAAGGATTCGGAATTACAATATTTTCAAACATATTTAAAGATAAAAATTATCTAAGTTTTAACCATTTCAGTATAAGCAGAAAAACTATAATTATGAGGTTAATTTAAGGTTAAATTTCTAATTCTTTTTTGATAATAAGAGGAATTTCTTGGGTTTTTCTTGATTGAGGATTAATACAAATATGTCTAGTTAAAGCCTTAGCAATTAAAACATTCTCTTTATAAATTTCGTAACTAATTTCAAAGACTTTATTATTGATTAATTTACCTTCTAGGGTAATAATAATAACATCACCACAAAAAAGGGGTTTAAAGAAGTCTATTTGAGCGTGAATAATAGGAATTGCTATTAATTTATTAGTAAAAAATTCCTGTAAATTAATAGTTAAATAACTTAAATATTCTTCATAACTTTCATGACAAATAGACAATAAATTAGTGAAATAAACTACCCCCGCCCCATCGGTATCTGCAAAATATATTTTTCTTTGATAACTAAATTTATTCATTTATAAATTAGGGTAGAATAATTGTTAATTATTAATTGTTAAAATTATCTCTTTTTGTAACTAAAAAACTAAAATCAATGAGAGTAAATTCTATTTAGAAAAGTAAGATTCTAAGGCTTCTATTACTATTTGATTCATGGGTTTTTCCTGTTGAGTTGAAGTAATTTTTAATTTTTGATACCATTCTTCATTGATGCTAACACGATGCTCATTTCGCTTTTTTCGAGGTAATTTTTCGCCTTTTTTAACTACTTTTTTTTCACTAAATTTATATTTATCAGCAAATTTTCGTAAAGCATCAAAACCGACACGATGACAAAAATCACCAAAAGTTTCGCTCTTTTCTTTATTATCACGGAAAAAGACTAATAAAGGTTCTAAAAATTTCTCTAGGTTAGCTATATTTAATTTATCTACATAAACTCGTGCTAAACGGGTTTGATTTGGGCAACCGCCAAGCCATATTTGATAAACATTAGGAGAATCACCCACAAAGCCTAATTCTGCCATATAAGGCCTAGCACAGCCATTTGGGCATCCTGTCATCCGAATAACGATATTTTCTTGGGCTATGTTTAATTTGCTCAATAATGCGTCAATTCTTTCGAGAATACTGGGTAAAATACGCTCTGATTCTGTGGTAGCTAATCCGCAAGTCGGTAAAGCTGGACAAGCCATAGAATAACGGGTAAGATGATTAACATTTTCAGGGTTAATTTCAATGCCGTGATTCACAAAAATTTGGCTTATATCTTCTTGCCATTGTGGCTCAATTTCGTAGAGAATAATGTTATGATTAGCGGTTAAACGGGTAGGTAATTCATATTTTTCAATAACTTTTTTTAGGGCTTCTTTTAGTTTAAATTTCCCTTCATTTTTTACTCTTCCATTTTCTACTGATATACCAATAAAAAGTTTACCATCTCCTTGTTCATGCCATCCTAAATAGTCTTCATATTTCCATTGTGGTAATGGTTTAAAAGCCTCTAATTTTTTACCGAAAAACTCTTCTAATTTGGCAGTAAATTTCTCTACCCCCCAATCATTGATTAAGTATTTCATCCGTGCGTGTCTTCTGTCTGTGCGATCGCCATAATCCCGTTGAGTAGCAACAATAGCTTTGACTAAATCAAAAACATCATCTTTGTGGACATAACCAATTTCATCAGCACTACGAGCGAAGGTTTCATCTTTACGATGAGTGCGCCCTAAACCGCCTCCTGCGAGAATATTAAAACCCTGTAAATTGCCTTTTTTGTCAGTAATTACCACTAAACTGAGATCATGGGTATAGACATCAATGGAATTATCCCCAGGTACGGTAACAGAACATTTGAACTTACGGGGCATATACTGACTGCCATAAATAGGTTCTTCACTGTCACTAAAATTACTACCATTAAGATCTTTTTGACGATAGGCTTTGACTTCTGGTGCTTCTTCGGCGGTGATGGCTTTTTCTCCATCTAACCAAATTTCATAATAAGCGCCTGTTTGAGGAGTGAGTAAGTCAGCAATTTTATCGGCATATTCCCACGCATATTGATAGTCAGCACGGTTTTTATAGGGTGCTGGAGGTGCCATAACGTTACGGTTTAAATCACCACAAGCACCTAATGTTGAGCCCATACTATTGACAATAGTACTGATTACTGATTTAAGATTCTTTTTGAGAATACCATGGATTTGATAACCTTGTCTTGTGGTGACTCGCAATGTATGATTACCGTATTCTTCCGATAAATTTTCTAGGGCAAGGTATAGTTGATGAGGAATAAAACCACCAGGGTTACGAGTGCGCAACATGAATTGATAGTCTTTTTCTTGTCCTTTTACTCGATTATCTCGGTTATCTTGTTGATATGAGCCATGAAATTTGAGAATTTGGATGCCGTCTTCACTAAAATGGGTTGTATCTTGTTGTAATTCTGTAGCTATAGGCTCTCTTAAAAAATTACTACGCTCTTTCATCCCTTCTACTTTAGAGCTTTTTTTCTGGATTGTTGAACCTTCTGTCATTATTTTACTTGATAAATTTGATTCTTTTTTCTATTTTATGCGATCGCAGACTTTCTGTCACGAAATAGAAAAAATTAATCACGAGTATTGGTATTGACTTTACGATTACGCCATACTTGCCAAGTAGTATAAATCAAGAGCATAGTAGCACCTAAAGCATAAACACCGCCGCTAGGAAAACCAGAAAAAACTAAAGCGAAACTACCTACCCATAAAGTTAAAGAATAAATAAATAACACCGTTAAACGCTGAGAAATACCAGCATCTAAAAGACGATGGTGTAAGTGACGTTTATCTGCTAAAAAGGGGGATTTTCCTTGAATAACACGGGAAATAATTACCCAAGACATATCAATAATTGGCACAGCAAGAATTATATAAGGTAAAATTACAGCAGTTACCGCAGCAGTTTTGGCTAAACCGATGACACCAACACCCGCTAACATAAAACCCATAAAATAAGCGCCACCATCCCCCATAAAAATTTCAGCAGGATTAAAATTATATTTTAAAAAACCTAATGCACCACCGGCTAAAGCTGCCGCTAATAAAGCTGCCGCTGGTTGATTCATAAATAAACTCACAATTAACATAACCACCGCACCAATACCACAAACTCCTGCCGCTAATCCGTCTAAACCGTCAATCCAATTAATAGCATTTACCATACCCACTAACCAAATAATGGTAATAGGAAGACTTATCCACCACATATCAATATGAATTAAATCTCCGAAAGGAAGAGTAAAAAAGTCAATTCTGACACCTTTTGACCAAGCAAAACCTGATACGATGGATTGCATTATCAAACGGGAAGAAGGGGATAAATTGAATAAGTCATCTGCTAAACCAATGAAGAAAAAGAAAATTGCACCGATGGTTACTCCCCAAATTTCTGCATCTTTATCTGGAGATAATATTCCAAAACCCCCTAGCCACCATACTATCAATAAACCTGCTGTTGTTCCAGCAAAAATTGCTACTCCACCAATGCGTACAATAGGTTTCTGATGTACTTTTCGAGGATCTGGTTTATCAACATGGCCACTTTTTAGTCCTATATTTTTTACGACAGGAGTACTCCATAAAACTACGTTCATGGCGACAAGGAAGGCAATAAGATGATAAATTTCGTTGGTTTGGGATAATTCTCCAATCATGACTAACTATTTTTTAGAGGGATTTAGGAATAAAAGCTCTGTTAAGTAATATTAACTTGATATGGTTATTGTAGATTATTTTTTAATGGTTAACTTGACTAGGAACTTTTATTTTATTAAATTAATATTGGTTATAATTTGAATATGTTAAATAAATTATCCCCGACGAAATTCTATGATGGTATCGTCAGATATAATCCCTAGTATTGCCCAAGAGTTAAGTCATTCCAAAGAAGCAAAAAGAGCTAAGAAATTAATTTTTTATGTAAGTCAGAGATATTGGGAATCAGACTTTTCGATTATTGATGGTTATTCTTTTGAGTCTTTACTACAGAATCTTTATGAAAATAATCCTACCCTTGATGATTTAAAAGCGTTATTATTCCAAGCGGTAAATACATTAAATCGTAAAGAAGTTTATAACAAAATTGCGAAATATGTTTTTCAACGGATGGCGGAAATATATAATAATGTAGATGAAGATTCCATGAGTCAAAATCCTCCTCAGGGGAATGAATTTGAATCAGAATTAGTGGCTCGAATTGTGGAAAATATCCAATATCACGATGAATCTCCGAGAATCAAAAAATTAGTCTTTGCTGCTTGTAAGCAATATTGGGAAAATGATATTAATGTTATCGAGATGTATGATTTAAACGAAATCATCTTAGAACTATATCAACTTTATCCTAACGCAAAAAGATTACGCAAAGCCCTTGATAGTATTGTGGCGACAATTAATCGTCAAAATTTTTATTCTTTCATTGCTGACACCATTGTGGGAGAGTTAAATTATCTTTATAAACATGACACCACAGAAGCCATTACAGACGATAACGCTTCGGAAGAAGAGACAAAATTAATCAAAGCGAAAAGTCAAGACACTTCCCACGAATTACAAGAAGCTGTAACCATTCAAGAATCAGAAGTTGACACCGTTACACCTTCGGAATCGGAAGAAGATAGTTTAGTGGTAAAAATGAGTACTGACATAGTACCTAGTGGAGTACCCGAAGGACAAATTCTTCCTTGGTTAAAACTAGATAATCTTTTTGACTTAAAACAAGAGATTATGCAATATACAAATCCCCTACGAGGAAAAATTCTTTTATTTTATGCTATCTATCAAATTCATCCCTCCGAGCAACATTGGTCAATTGTAAGAACTTGTAGCTTAGATGATCTTTTAATTAAGATGTTTCAAAATCACGGTAAAGATATTAAAACCATTGAAAAAGAGTTAATGTACGTTGCTAATTCAGGTATAGAAGGATTAGAACCAGATGATAATGCTCAAACCGTAACGGCGATTTTGGAATCTATCAAACACTTTTATCGAAAATGCTAACTAATTAATAATCTAAATTTAACATAAAATCTATGGAAGTCAATGAGTTTATTCAACGTTATACATCAGGGGAAAATGACTTTAGCGGTGTAATGTTAGCTGGAGTTGATCTTGTAGGGGCGGATTTAATTGGTATTATTCTTCAAGATTCTAATTTAAGTCGGGCAAATTTTACTTTTGCTTATTTAAGTCGGGCGAATTTAAGTCGGGCAAATCTCATGGAAAGTAATTTTAGTGGTGCGAATCTTAATCAAGCTAGTTTAGATGGTGCAAATCTTCATCGCAGTGAATTTCATGGAGCAATTTTACAAAAAGCTGACATGAGAAGTGTACAGATGAGTTTAGCTAATTTATTAGATGCTAATTTGATGGAGGTTGACTTTCGATCTGCTGACTTAAGTAATGCAAATTTAAAAGGTGCTTGTTTAAGAGGTTCAAATATGAGACAAGAAAAACGTGGCAAACCAACCAATCTTAAAGGTGCTAATTTAGATAAAGCGGATTTAAAAAATGTCGATCTTCAGGGTGCAGATTTAACAAGGGCAAGTTTAGTAGGGGCAAATCTTGCGGATGTTAATTTAAGAAATGCTAATTTAACGGGGGCAGATTTAACGGGGGCTAATTTAAAGGGTGCTTCTTTAACGGATATAAAATTAGAGGGTGCAAAATTAATTGGTGCGAATCTCTCTAATGTCAAAATGGAAAGAGGTAATTTGACGGATGCTGATTTAACTATGGCTAATTTAGAAAGTGCGACTATGCCTGATGCTAAGTTGGTGCGTACTAATTTAATTCAAGCTAACCTCAATTTTGCTCGTCTTAATCGTGTGGATTTGAGTCGGGCTAATTTATATGGTGCGATAATGCGTAATGCCTCGTTGATGGATGTCTTTTTTGCTCGTACTAATTTAACTTCTGCTGATTTAAGTGATTCTAACCTCATTGGAGCAGATTTAAGTAGTGCTAATATTACGGGTGTTAATTTTAATGGTTCGATTATGCCTGACGGTCAAGTTTATCATAAATAACTGAGATTATGCACTCATTGATCTGCTCAATCTTAATAGGTGTCAGGTGTCAGGTTTAATCTTTTTTACCCCTTACCTACTCCTTATCTATTGTTACTGTTGCCCAAGGTTGAGGTTCAATTACTTTTGTGTTTAAATGAGCTTGTGTCAGTAAGGTGCGAAAATTGTCGATAGTACCTTCTTCTTTAAGTATCTTTGTTAGTAATCCTTTATATTCTAAATCTCCTGCGGCGGCAGTGGATAGAATATATTGCGGTTTTAGCCATCGACAAACTTCTACGGCGTTTTCTTGTCCTTTAATTACTGGCCCAATCAATGGTATTTTTATGTTGGTTAATGGGGTAATAATTACTTTTACTGGATTTTCTCGCTGTAAATTGGCACAATGGAAGCCGTGAGGTTCATAATAAATAGATTCATCGCTACTTAAATCTCTGATAATATAACCATTTTCTACCAAATTTGGTCCTACTGGTGAACCTGCGATCGCCATAATTTCAATTTTGTTTTCAAAAATATAACTTTCGCCATGTTTTAAAGTTTTTATCTGAGCATAACCTAAATCTTGACAAATTTTAGCACCATTTTCTGAAGCAATGACAGGTAAATTATGATCTAAAATCTTTAAAGTGGGAGGATGAGCATGATCTTCTAAACCTTGAGATAATAGGATAAAATCGATATTTTCAGGTATTTGATGTAAAGTGCGTTTTTTTCCTTCAAATAGCCAAGGTAAATTACCAAAAACAAGAGAATCAACTAACCAAGGATCAAGTAAAATTCTCAATCCTGCAATGTTTATTAACCAAGAATTACTATCTAACCAAGTTAACTGCATAAACTATAATACCAGAATAAAATAACTTTTATGTTCCTATCTTAACTAAAAAAAATAAAAGATAAATAATTTATTATAAAATCTCTCTACCTAATAATAATTTTCGCACTTCTAACATAGCTGAATAAGTGGGAATAATATACAAGGTTTCATTATCAGGAGTTAATTCTAAGGCTTGATTTACAGCAATTTTAAGATTTTCCTCTACTACTAAATTCATGGTGGAATTCAGAGTATCAATACTATATTTTAATCTTAAAGCCATATCATAAACTCGATCTCCACTAACTACTATATTACCGCCCATTTCTACCAATTTTTCTGTATCCACGTCCCAAATCCAAGAAACATCAGTACCATCGGGAATACGATCATTTAATATCATTAAAATAGTACTCGATAAATTAATTTTTCTAATGTCATTTACCGCCCTAATTGTCTCATTCATACCCACAGGATTTTTAGATAGTAAAATACGAATTTTTTTATCATTAATTATCAATTCTTCCGCTCTACCAAAAGCTGCTTTAAAATTAGTAATAGTATCATTAATAATCTCTCTTTTTATGCCAATAGTTTCTGCTACTAATCCTGCTGCTAGAGTATTATATTTATTATAAACGCCGATTAAAATTTGTTGCCATTCTGCACTATTAACGGATAATTTACTTTTAGTAAAGTCACATTTCGGACAATCATAATCACCTAAATGAGATAAATAAACTCCTTTATAATCAAGAGAAGTGCCACATTTTGGACAATAAATAGAATCCACTGCGTGAGGGATTTCTTCTAAGTATAATTCAGGCTCATTTAAACCAAAAAATAATACTTTTTGCGATAAATTTTGACCTAAATAACATAATGTGGGATCATCTCCATTAACAATAATAAATGTATCGTTACTTAAAGGTGTAATGGCATTTTGCCAACGATAACTAATGGTATCAACTTCTCCATAACGATCTAATTGATCTCTAAACAAATTTAAGGCTAAAATATGGGTAGGATTACACTGTTTTAATGCTAAAGGTAAAATGTTTTCATCTACTTCTAAAATAGCATAATCTGCGGTTAATTTTCCCCATAAATTACTATTCATTATTAAACAAGTAATTAAGCCATTAATTAAATTTGCACCAGTAGAATTATGAATAATTTTATAGCCATTATCAACTAATATATCTTTTAATAATAAAGAAGTAGTAGTTTTACCATTTGTACCGACAACTAAAATCAATCCTTTTGTTAATTGTTGGGATAAAAGATTTAATAATTGAGGATGTAAACGACTGGCTATTTCTCCGGGTAAAACACTGGCTGCACCTAATTTTAATGTTTTAACAAAACCTGTAACTATTTTGGCGGTAGCCACTGCTAAACCTAAACGAAAATTATCAATTATATTCATCTTAAATTTATTCCTTATATTTATTTTTTATTATATTAATGGAGAGATTAAACTAAATTCTGATTATAAATTTTTTCTGTTAAATTTTGATTATTTATTAATGGTTTTTCAACTATTTTAAGTATGCTATTAAAATTAATATTTACCATTGGAATAGTGGTAATAATACTAGATTTAGACTCATAATTATAACTTTTTTTTAGTTGAGAGGAAATTTTATTGATGATATTTTCATTAACCCACAAAGCTCCAACATTATCTGTATTTGGTAACATAATTATTAACTGATTCGCCTTATAATGAGCACCTAAATCTGTAGGGCGTTTCATTTCTTTTTGAATGATATTACCAATTGCCATCAACAAATTATTAATCAAATTTCCTGAATAATTTATTTCTATTAAAATCAATGAAAGAGGTTGTTTTTCACGGGTTAATCTACGCCATTCATAGTCTAAACAATCCATAAAAGAAGAATATTTTGCTAATCCTGTGACTTCATCTATAACTTGAGAATTAACTAATTCGGCTTGAGAAAATTGTAATTTTTCATATAAAATACTTCTTTCTAGGGCTATTACTAATTGATTAATAATATCCTCAATAAATTTAATTTCTTCTAATAACCATTCTCGTAAATAATTATAATCATAAATAAACAAAATTCCCCATAATTTTTGATTACTGATTTTTCTTATTTCAGGAGTTTTAATAATAATAGGAATAGCTAATTCTGCTCTTTTTATAGGGTTAGTATCATCCTCAAGACTAAATTGATCTTTATGGGTATAATAATCTACAGATTCTCTCTGAAGATAAGGTATTATTCGAGGATCAAGTTGATAACTTTCTTGACTATTTTTAGATAAATTATGATAATTATTTCCTTGAAAATCGATAATAAATTCTTGCTCTTCTTTCTGATTTAATTTAGAAATAAAAACTTGTTCGCAGTGTAAATATTCTCTTATAATAGTTAATATTTGTGGGCAAAATACTTCATAATTAACTGATAAAAACAAAGTTTCAGTAACATTCATAAGAGCCTAATTTATTTATTATAATGAATAATTACATGATTAACTGTTAATTGTTAATTGATGATAAATAATTAGTTATTAGTAGGAATTAAATTCAAATAACTATCAAAATCTTTAATAGCTTCTATGTACTGTTCTTGAGCTAAAAGAGAATTACGAGCTTTCGCAGCAGCATCAATTTTTTCAAAATGTCCAAATAATTCTTTGGCTAAATCTTGTGCTGGTTTTTGATCTTTTTGTAATAGTTTTTTGGACGCAATGGACATATCTTGACGTAATGCACCAAATGGACCATGAATGAAAGTTCTTGTATCTGTCCAATTTTGTTCTTGGATAAAGCCTTTAAGAGTTTCCATACTTTCTCGTGCGGAGGCAATAGGCTCACGATAAGATTGTAATTGTACTATTTTTTCTGGGCTATAAACTGTGGGAATTTTAGCTTGACTAGGACCGCTACAACTAACTAACAAGGTGGTTACTAAAACCAAAACTAAGGAGAGAATCGGACGTAATAATCTCATATTTTTATACTTTTATGTTATTTTTAAATGGTTTATAATCCATTGTCCATTGTCCATTATCCCTTGTCAATTAAACTGCATTAAACATCTTCAGAAATTAAATTTTCGGTGGCTAAAACCGTTGTTGGCTCGTAAAATTTGAGATTTTTCCCCCAATTTTTGGGAATGTCGATTAAATTAGTATAACCTGCCTTGATTAAAGCATCGTTGCGAATACGACAAGAATCACACACACCGCAAGGTTTTTCTCCCCCTTGATAACACGACCATGTTTCTTCTATAGGTACACCTAAACTTAGGGCTTTTTTGACAATGTCTTGTTTTGATAATTCCATTAAAGGCGCAATTAATTGAGGTGGTTTGCCTTCAACACCAACTTTTGATGATAAATTGGCTAATTCTTGAAAGGTTTTTAAATATTCTGGGCGACAATCAGGATACCCTGAATAATCTATGGCATTGATACCAAGATAAATTGCTTCGGCTTCCTTGGCTTCGGCTAAAGAAAGGGCAATGGCAATAAAAACCGTATTTCGACCAGGTACATAAGTAGAGGGGATTTCTTGGGATTTAACACCATCTTCAGGAATCTCCATTTTTTGATCTGTTAAAGAAGATCCACCCCATAATGATAAATTAACATCAATAATATAATGCTCTTTAATACCTAATTTTGGTGCTAATTTTTGGGCAATTTCTAACTCTTTGGCGTGTTTTTGCCCATAACGAAATGATAAAGCAATGGTATTATATCCTGCTTGAATGGCAATAGCGGCACTGGTGGCGGAATCTAAACCTCCCGATAATAAAACAATGGCTTTTTTGTCAGACATGATAAGTTGATGAAGGAGATAGGAAGTCGTTTATTTAATAAGTATTTTTATTCTAATATAAGATCTGAGTAAAGTTTTCCTCGTCAATTATGAATTTTATCTGAAAAAATAAAAACACATTACTTGATTTATCTTTTCTTCCTTTTTTCTCCCTTTTGGCTTAATCTTTCGATTTTAATAATTCTTAAAACGAAGCGGTTTGGATTTCATTTTTTGAAGGTAAAATTGCCGAAAAATTTTTCAACTCCCCCAAGTCATCAAAAATAGTTAATTCTTTAGGCTTACAACGTTTAACCGTAACTACTATATTTTTAGCACCTTCTTCAGTTAAATCTTCAATATATCCATCCTGTGTGGATTTAGCTTCTTTCAGAGTTAAAAAAGGGCCAAAATAGTAAATACATCTAGGAATTTCTGTACTAATTTCTACCCAACAAGCAAGTCCAAATAAGTCTAATATCCTAATTAACAATTCTTTCATGTAATTTTCCTCTGATTCGATTATTTCGAGTTTTTTTTGAATGATAGCCGATGATTTGATTAATTGACTAACTTTATCTTAACGATGAAATATTTTTACTCGGTGAAGTTTACTTTTACTTTAGTTTTTACTCCAATATATTGACAAGGAGGAGATTTACCCATTTTTATTGACTTAAAAGTTGCTGACGACGCACTTCATAAAGACAAATTGCAGTGGCAACGGAGGCATTAAGACTAGGAGTTTTTCCCATCATGGGAATAGATACCAAAAAATCACAAGATTTAGCTGTGGATTGACTAATACCTTTTTCTTCAGAGCCTACTACTAACCCTATCGCTCCTTCTAATTTTGTTTTGTGTAAAACATTACCACTATCTGCAATTGTGCCATAAATCCAAAAACCCGCTTCTTTTAATTCAACGATGGCATTTTGTAAATTGACTACCCTAGCAACGGAAAAATATTCTAATGCCCCAGCCGCAACCTTTTTGACGGTGGAAGTAATACCTACTGCTCTTCTTTGAGGGATGATTAATCCTTGCATTCCTAAAGCCTCTGCTGTGCGAATTATTGCACCTAAATTATGGGGATCATTGATCCCGTCTGCTATTATGATTACTGGATTATCACTATCATTTTTTGCTTGACTAATTAATTCTGGTAACTCTAAATATTCATAAGGGGCGACAGTAGCCGCAACTCCTTGATGATTCGCAAAGTTAGTAATCTGACTAAGACGATTATTATCAACGACATCAATAACTGTACCATTAGCTTTTGCTTGGGATAATAACGACTCAAAACGGTTATCATGAAGCAATTTACCGATAATATAAAGACGGTTTAATTGGTGATTATTTTCTAAGGCTGCTAAAACAGGATAACAACCATAAATCAAATCTGGTAAATCACTTTCTATATTTATATCTTCTTTTTCTTGGTTACTTTCTTGATAATGCACAGAATTTTCTTTTTTTCGTAAAGGTTTTTGAAAAGAGTTAGATGTCATAAAGATGAGATATTTTATTATTTAGGGTTTACCTGAAATAGAAAGTTAGGATAAATACTGATCAATTAAGCTCTAATTATTTGTGGAGGTTAATTCTGCTTCTGTAATGGGGGTGTTATCTCTTAAATCTAAAATACGAGAAGTTACGATGCGATCGCCCGGCATAACACCAGAAGTTACTTGATATTGTTGTCCTTGAATACCACCAATAGTAATCGGAATTTGTTTAGCGGTAAGTTTAGAATCAGTTTCCGAAGGTTTAGCAACAAAGACAAATTTTTGCCCTCCTAAACTACTAACAACATTAGTGGGGATTAAAATTCCGGGTTTGGTATCCCAAATAAGACGAGCGCGGACATATTTTTCATCTTTAAAACTACCGTCATTAACAAAGCTAATTTTCACGGTAACAGATTGGTTACTTTGTTCGGTTAAAGGTGAAATAAAACTAATATTACCTGAAATAATCGATTTTTGATCTTCCCCGATAATTTCCACAGGAAGGCCGATTTTTAAACGAGATAAATTTTCTACGGGTACATTAATATTGAGCAGAAATTTATCATTATTGGTAATAGTAGTAAAAGTTTGTCCTACGTTGACATAATCACCAACTTTTTTCTTATTAAAATCACCTACAATGCCACTGACAGGGGCAACAATACGGTTAAAAATCAAGTTTTGTTCAATACTACCTTTATTTCCTCTTGATTCATCAATATTAGCTTTTGCCCTATCCATATTAGATTTTGCTCCTTGTATTCTTTCTTGTGCAACGGTTAAGTTACTCACGGCGGAATTGAGAGATTCTTTGGTAGTTTGAACCACTGCCCGTGCGGCTTGGGATGATTCTTGTCTAGCGGTAAGAGTGGCTTTTGCTGAACTTAAATCTCTGGTTTTATCATCAAGATCTTGAGTAGGCAACACTCCTGAATTAACAAGAAACTTGGAGCGATCATAATTTACTTGTGCTAATTCTAAATCGGCGGTAGCTCTTTGTAAATCCGCTAAAGTTGATTTTAAGTTGGCTTCAGCTCTGCTTACATCAGCTTTCAATCCTGCTACTTGAGAAGAAGTACTATCTCTTTCTCCTTCTCGCTGTTTAAATTCTGATTGTGCTTGATTATAGGCGGCAATTTGACTTTGAATATTTGCAGTGGCGGCAAATACGTCTTCTTGTTGTTGAGTAGGCTCTAATTCTGCTATTAGTTGCCCTTGAGTGACGAAATCTCCTTCTTGTACCACTATTCTCATGATTCTACCGTTAATTTCAGGGGCAAGACTTACTCTACTGATAGCTTCTAATGTACCAACATATTCTGTACTATCGATGAGGTTTCCTCTTTCAAGGGTGGTTAAACTTACGGGAATTGGTTGAGGGGTTCGAGTTTCTGTTTTTTCTTGACTACATCCTGATATGGCTATGGCAATAATTGAGATAGTTGTCAGTAAATTCTTAGGAGTAAATTTTTTATAAATCATCGTGTTACCTGAATAATTGATCTAATTAATGAGATTGTAACGAATAGTTTTAGGGTTAAAATTTTACGTTTTGTATCTTTATTAATCTTATGTTTTATTTCTTGTAATTAACTATCTTGCATTGAACCATTTTTTCAGCTAACACGGAATATAAAAGTCGCCCTCCTGTGATGGAATACTCCGCCCTAGGATTGGGAAAATGCGCTATGGGTGCTGTATTGGTAAAATTTAGATTCTCATAAAAAATAATCCAATCATTATCTTTACGCCAACCAATGCGATCGCCAAAACGATTAAAAGCATCGTCACTAACCATTCTACCCGGGCGATTACCTGTTTCAATATAAATAGGAAATTGAATACTAAAACCAAATCTACCGTTAGAATTTTCTTTCCATAATGTATCAATGGTTTTTAAATTATCGCAGGAGAGATTTTTTAAATCTGAAGGAGGAATCCAACCGATAGATTTTCTACCGCTACCTTGTAAGATGATATTTCTAGTTTCGTCATTAGCTTTACGCCAATTTTGCTCCACTAAATATTTTTCAAGGGTAGAAAAATCAATGTCATTATCCGCAGAAATGGAATTAGTATTTTGAGAAGAAGGTAAAGTTTGAGCTTGAGTTTGATAAAAACTATGAGGAAAAATAGTCAGAATAAGTGCTAACACAAATGATTTAATCTTCATATTGATAAAATTAATTACTTTTTATTGATAATACTTGTAATGGGGAATAGTTAATTTTTACTTAAAAATATGATATTTTCTTGATGATTTAGCTTCCCATCTGAATATTTTAGTTTAACTCCACGCTAAATAAGGTAATTTTAATGCCGTAGCTTTAATTTGCTCATTATTTTGGGTGAGTAAACCGCAAGTATCCCATTTTCCTGTAATTAACATATTTCTAGCACCCGAATCCATTTTTACAGTGCTACTATAATGTCCACATTGTACTTTCATGGTTTCTAAATCTAAAGTCATGGCAATACTAGGATTACCTTCTAATAAATTTTGAATACTTTTAATGTTACCCGATGAGGTAGTAACGCAAGGAATACCCATTGTTAAACAGTTACCAAGAAATATCTCTGCAAAACTCTCCCCAATAATAGCGGAGATTCCCCACCTAGATAAAGATTGAGGAGCGTGTTCTCTACTTGAACCACATCCGAAGTTTGCATTTACTACTAAAATATTAGCGTTTTGATATTGAGGTAAATCAAAGGGATGTTTTCCTTTTAAGGCAGTACGATCATCAGCAAACACTTGTTCTCCTAAGCCATCAAAGGTAATATTTCTTAAGAAACGAGCAGGGATAATTCTATCTGTATCAATATCGTTACCTGTAAGGGGAATTCCTGTGCCTGTAATAATAGTTTTTTGACTCATATAATTAATTTTATAGATAAATTTTGCACTGTTTTTCTAGTCTTTAGATTATTTTTTTATTGTTAATGATTGATTGTTAATTGTCAATTATCTAAAAGTAACCAAAAAGCAGCGAAAGATTCAGATTCTGGGGAAGATTGTACTGCCAAAAAGTGAACTCCGTTGGCTTGTTTTTTTGCTTTTTCAAAGTTTTCTCCTTCAGCTAGGGTTGCTTTATCTGTGAGATTAGCTACAATCCAACTATCACTAACTCCCGTTTCTAGGCATATTTTCGGGTATTGACTCTTTTCTAGCCTTAAATAACCTAATTCTAGTCCAGACATCCATCCTGCTAAAGGTAACGCCCTTTGAGAAAAGATTATTAATCCAGGTATGGTAGTATTTTTTTCGATATTTGCCATGGTGAGAGGGAAGGCTTCAGAAAAACCAATATCCCATTCTTTCATGTCAGCAAAGTCATCGGAGGAAAGACTTACTAACGCCCATTTGTCTTGCTTGTCTCCTTTCACTGCATCAGGAAGATTAACAGCATTACTTTGAGGATATTGTACTGTTTTCGATTGTCGGGATTTTTCATCATATCCTTGTTGTAGTGGATAAAAATTTTCCATTCTTTCTTCTAACCACTGATTTAAGGCGTAAGTATGACGGGAAGAAAATACCGCTATTCCTGCTTCTTCACATCCCTTAATAATCATATTATTCATTTGACGACGGAAAAAACGAATTTTATTCGGGGTTTCTCCTGATTTTTCGATGGCAGTAGCGATGGCATCTTTTAAGGTTAAAGAATTAACTTCATTATTAGAACAGAATTGGGAATAACGGAATAAAGAGTTAAGATTAGTATCGATGGAAGTAGGACTTTCACAGATTAAAATTTCCCATAGTTTCTTGTTATTGTCGTCTAAAATTGGCCGTGAATAAAAATCTAATTCCCAAATTTTTCCCATTGTTGACTTTTTGTGACTTTACCTAAAATTTTTTAGCTTTGGGTATCATAGCATTTTGAGGTATGGAGGAAAAAAAGATGTTTTTAAGTTACGACAATTAATTCTCACAAATAAGCTAATTGTTTTTAGAAGATTGATTTTTAAAGTTAAGATTATCTTATGATAAATAGCAATAAAAAAAGATTAATAATATGGATACAGGAAAGTTAAATCCCACAGAATTACTTAAAAATTATGGTTTTTGGATGGCAATTATTTTATCTGCATTAGTGGCTATAAATTTAACCATATTCTATAGAATGAATAATATTGCTCATGCAGGAATGAGTGGTTTATTTTGGATGGCAATTTATTCTTTATTATGGGATAGAAAAAAAGAGTTAAAATTTCAATGTCAAATGTTACCGACTATTTTAGGTATTTTATTAATTGGTTGGACTTTATTTGTGAGTAAATCTATTCCTACGGAAAAAGAAAATAATCTTCTCAGTGTTGCGCCTTTTGTCTTTTCTGTGGGTTTAAGTTTTATTGCTGCTGGTTTTTATGGTTTAAAACAATTTAGATCAGAATTACTAATTATCTTTTTCTTAGGTGTACCTAGAGTTATTCTACAATTATTATTAGATCTTTCTCCTTTAACGGCTAAAGTATCTGCTTTTTTTCTCCATTATTTAGGATTTAATTTAGTATTAGATGGAATTTTTATTCATTTAGAAAAAGGTAGCATCAAAGTTTACGAAGGTTGTTCAGGTATTGAATCTGTCACTTATGTCTTAGGTTTATCGGTTATTTGTTTAATTATGTTTCCCATTAAAAAGAAAGATCAATATATAGTACCATTAGTGGCTATTGTGACAGGATTTATGGTTAATGCTTTTCGAGTTGTGTTGATGGCAATTTTAGTGGGAAGGGGAGAAAAAGAAGCCTTTTTATATTGGCATGAAGGTGAAGGTTCATTAATTTTTGGTATGATTGCAGTTATAGTTTTTGGTCTATTTTATTGGTTATTGATGAATAAAACAGAAAAAGTAGCTACAGTTTCTTCCTATCAAGAAGATGACTTTTTCAATAGTGATCAATTTTAATTTTTATAATCTACTTTTTACGATAACATTATTCTCAGTATTATTACGGATAAAAACATCTTAACTGATTTAAAAAATAATCATCCATAAGGTATAGTTAATAAAATTTAATTAAGTATCTCCATTCAAAAAAAACTATGATTCAGCCTAATCAAGACAGTTTAAATTCTAATCCTGATAATGTGGGTAATTTCAATAATATTGATAATTTTGACAACCTTGATATTCAAAATAAACTTAACCAAAAAGTAGATAAAATTGGTAATTTTAGCCTTAATATGTTAAGGTCAATTGGTATTTGGAGATCTGTTGGTTATGTGTTTCTTCTTTTATTTGCTTTAGATTTAGCTGAAATTCTTATCCCCCCTCAATTTCTTAATCCTCAATGGGAATTTCAAGTATTAAGCGCTTTAGTAGAAAGAATTGCGATACCTTTTATTGCTTTATTATTAATCTTCTCTGGAGGTAATTATTTGCGTAAAGGTTGGGAATTTATCACCTTAATGAGTTTATCTTGGATTAGTTTATTTTCAGGAATTTTATTTCTTTTATTTGTGCCTTTAGGAATAGTTAATACTATCCGAATTGACGCACTAACCAATCAGCAAATAGAGAAAGAAACCACTCAAAGACTTGAAGTTTTACAAAAAGTAGAAATTAGATTAAGAGATGTACAAAATTCAAAAGATATGCAAACATTAATAGGTGAAATAAATGCTGGAAATGCTCCTATAATTGAAAACAGTCAACAGTTAGGAGAAGTTAAAACGAAATTCAAGGAATTTATTGATAATTCACGAGTACAAACTAATAAACAAGCTGAAATAGTTAGGAAACAAGGAAGAAAAGCATTATTAAAACGTTCTGTAAAATATAACACAGGTTCACTAATTTCTGGTGTTTTATTTATTATGATTTGGCAAATGACAAAATGGGCAAGAGTTAAAGATAAAATTAATAATTAACGACTATTTAACTTAAATTGTGGTTTTAAATTTGGATCTATTTCTGCTATATTACTAATGTCAATTCCTTGATTATTAGCTTCTTTTAATGCTCTTTTATTTGGAGTATAAGTTATTCTTTCTACTCGATATTCTAGGGGTAATTCTTCAGGTTCAACTATTATGTTAATCTTAGGATACTCCTTAAATATTAAACTTGTTTCTTCCCCGATGGTTTTTTTATTTAAGATTCCTTGACTATATAAATTCAATAGTTTTTGTTGTAATAATTCTTGCCCTTTTTCTAATTCTTTTACTTGATTTTGTAACATTTCATTAATCTTTCTTTGTTTAGCAATAGCACTAGTTATACTTAACTCATATTGATCATTTATCCACGCAAAACCATCAATATCTGTACCTAATTTGTCTAATAAAGAAATAATTTCATTGTCATCTTCAAGGGTAACTAATTCCTGCCAAATTTGAGCTGCTTCTTCATGGTAATTTTGATGTACAGAGGTAACAATATTATCAATTTTATCTTCCTGATTATGACTAATTTTTTGACTTATATTTTCTAAAGATTCATGATAATTTGTAATAAACTCCTCATGATTTTGTTGACTATTATTATTAATCCAATCTTGCTTAAATTGAGTTAAATAATCTTGATATAAAGTAAGTATTTGTACAGAATTTCTCATTTGTCTTTGTTGATAAATGTTACTTAATTCTTGTAATAATAAACAACGAGTTTTGATGTCAACAGTTAACTCTAAAAATTCTTTAAATTGTCCATAAAATCTATATAAACGCTCATCTACAATACTATTTGATAAATTGGAGGTATTTTGTAAAATAACTTTTACCTGTTGTAAATGAGTTTCTCCTTCCAAATAATTAGTAATTTCTTGGGCAAAAGCTATGGTAATTTGTTCTATGGATAAAGTAGAATTATGGGGAAGAAACACTGGAAAAGCTAAGGAAGAAAAACCATTACTATCAGCTAAAGTTAAACAACGATTAATGATAGTTTTAACTAAGTTAAAATCAGTTAATTCAGGCTGTTGATAATCATAAATAACACAATGAAAAATTGATTCCACTCTGAGTTTACCAGCATTAGTCGTTAAGATTTGTCCTAATTGTTTAACTTTCTGTTTTTCTAATTGTTTAAGAATAGTTTTACCACCTTTTGTTAACAACATTCTCGCAATATCTTCACTCATGGATAAATCCGTGTCAGTATAGTTAACTAAAACCTCAACATTAGGATTAATTAAAGAATTATATTCAAGGGTTAATTGAGTATTATTTATTCTTGTTTCTAAGATTAAATTAGCTAAATTTTCAGGATTTCTCAGGATTTTTTGGGAGGAGAGAATGGGATTAATTTCTAAAGGTTGTAAACTTTGCCAAGTTAAGGGTAAACTTGCTGGATTTTGACAAATAATTGGCAACCATGTGGCGCAAGGAAATTGGTTTTCAAGGGGTTGGAGTTTTTCTCTAGCTTGTCTGACGGCTAAGTAAAGAGGATTATTCGCAGCAAAACTGGTTAAAAATTCTCGAATAAAAACATGGGCAACTTTATCAGGTATTATTTCTGTCATGACGACAATTTGTGATAAATGTAAAGCGACTAAATCTTGCGCTAATCCTAAACCATCACAGGAGTTAAAAACTGCTAATTTTAAGCCTTTTTGAATAGCCTGTTTTACGGCGTTATTAAATTCTTCAATAGTAATAATATCTTCTTCATTTAGATATAATTTACCTTCCCCTGTTTCTTCATTTTTTCCACTATGCCCAGCAAAAAAAAATAAGTCCCATTCTTGTTTATAAAGATGATAAAATAAATCTTCTCGACTAGGTTTAATTAAAGTAATTATTTCCGCTTCTTGTAAGTTAGTTAAAACTTCTCTATCTGGTTGTAAATTTACTCCTTCACTATTACCAAAAATAGCTAAAATTTTTATCTTTTCGTTTCTTCTTTCTGTTAATTTTAAAGTGTTATATTGTACAGGAGATATAGCTAATTCTGCTTTGATGTATTGATTAAGAAAAGAGTCAAAAAATAGATGCCAAGGTAAAGAATGTAATTCTTTTATCTCTGTTTGAATCAAAAGCCTAATAATTTCTTGAGTATCTAATTCAGCTAATAATCTCTCTCTTATCTTCCCAAAAGATTCTACTTGACAATGATACCAATTAGATAAAGTTTGTTTAAGTTGTTGAGCTGATTCTTGACAATTATCCGTAATGTGAGTAATCTGTTGTCTAGGTGAACCTAATCTTACTTGTTGATGCAAACTACGATAACTTTCCTGCCATGTTTGATAATCATTTGTAATGGGTTGACAGGGAGGTAATGTACCTGTTACGGTTGTAAATGGATGAGTAATGCCATCAGGATTATCGTCACAAATTTGTAAAGTAACATCAAAACCATCAATAAAACTACCTGATTCTACTTTAAAAAGAATTAACTTACCCATGTTTGATACTTAATAGTTTGTTTATAGTTAATTTTACTCCTCATCTCCTCTTTTAGGGTAATAATAAATCTGCACCCCCAGGGGTAGGTAACACAAAAACAGGAGAAGAATTAGTATTTTGAGGATTTTGTGAAGGTTTCTGGGTTGGCTTTATTTCTGTATTAGGATTATAAATACTTACTAACAAGTTGACTAACTCATTTCGCTGTTGCATGGTTAAACTTTCAATAATTTTGCGATCGCTATCTAAAGGATTTTGAGTTAAAGTACTATAACCTGGATAACGTTGAGTATTAATAACTTCATTTTTACCGAGATAATCAGCTAAAGTTAACTTCCAATCTAAACGATAAATAGTAGCTCGACTTTTGGTATATTGATGATAACGAACAAGACGACTAATTAAAGTATTGTCGATAGCAATATTGTTAGTTTCTTTCCTGAGATAACTATTCTCTTTCGGTAAATAAGACAATTGCTGATAAACGGCATCAGCGACTTTTTCAGGAGGAATAGTGATATTTTGGGCGAAAACCACAGAAGAAGATTTATCCTCGAATAATTGCCAAGGAAAAATATTAAGATGTTGACTCCAATAACTAACAAGAAGGGTAGTTAGTAACAAAAACCAGTATTTTAATTTTTTCCCTGTCATAATTTACCTATTTCAGTCCGATGAATCAATAAATGTGTTATCTTTTGATTGTGCATCTTAAGGATTAATCATCACTAATAATTTCTGGTTGAGTAAGTTCATCAGACATCTCTATAATAGCTCTAAGAACTGGTTTCATCACTTCTTCTATATTTTCCCAGTCTTCTTTTCTTCTTTGTTTCGCCCTTTTTGCCACGGCTACAGTAATTTTATAACGATTAGATGCCGCATTCATTAATTCATCACTCCGAAACATTATTTGACTGGTGTCAAAGCCACTTTTTTTGAGCATTATCGTTTTTCTATCAGGTTTCGATGTTTAATTATAACTTAATGTTGACTCATTCGCAAAATTCCCAAAAATAAGACGAATAGAATATCGTGTTAAAAAACTTAGTTGAAAATCGAAACAAATATCTACTAATATTGTCAAATATCATCGTAAAATTGAGAAAAAAAATTAAATTTTCCTTAAATCTTTCTAATGTATAACATATTTTAATAATTAAGATGAATTCTAAATCTTCCGTCTCTTCTTCACTATATTCTTTAGCGCGTAATAGCTTACAACAATCCATAGCATGGTACTCTAGTAATAAACGTCGTCATTGGAATTATCCACCCAATGTAGAGTTACAAGTAGCAGTAAGAGATGATTTACGAATTTTAAAAGCTGCAGGAGTAAAATTAGAGCAACAAGTTATTAAAATAGCGGCTTTTGGCTTAGTTAGTCGAGGGAAATCTTCTGTAATTAATGCTTTGTTAGGGCAGAAAATTTTAACGACTGGAGCAATTAATGGTGTTACAAAATGGCCGAAATCTATTCCTTGGAATCTTCCTACAAGCAAAATCCAAATAGAGTTAATAGATACTCCCGGTTTAGATGAAATTGACGGAGAAACAAGGGCAAATATGGCTAAAGAAATTAGTCAACAATCAGATTTAATTTTATTTGTCATCGCTGGAGATATAACTCGCACAGAATATCTTGCTTTATTAGAATTACGTCAAAGTCAAAAACCTTTAATTTTAGTGTTTAATAAAATTGATTTATATCCCGAAACTGATTTAAAAAGTATTTATCAACAACTGCAACAATTGAGTAATGAAACAAACAAACCGCTGTTAAATCCTGATGAAATTGTTATGATTGCGGCACAACCTCAACCTATATCTTTAAGAATAGAATTACCTGACGGCACTATTGAAAAAGAATGGGAATATCCTCCTCCAAATATTGAATCTTTACAAGAGAAAATATTAACAATTCTCAATAAAGAAGGCAAAGCATTATTAGCCTTAAATTCTCTTACTCAAGCAAAAATTGCTCAAAAAAATATTGCCCGTAAAACTATCGAATATAGAAAAAAAGAAGCGGAAGATATTATCTGGAAATATGCTAAATATAAAGCTCTAATTGTAGCAATAAATCCTATTATTTTTCTTGATTTAATAGGAGGATTAATTACAGATTTAACCATGATTCGGGCTTTAGCAAGATTATACGGTTTACCCATTACAAGCTATGAAGCAGGAAATTTATGGCAAACTATTATTAAAAGTTTAGGAGGATTATTCTTAGCAGAAATAACTACAATGATGATGTTAGGATGGGCAAAAACAACATCAGCTATCAATAGTTTATGGGAAAATCCCGCCAGTTTTACCACTTTAGCTACTACAGCCTTAGCACAAGGCTCAATTGCTGGTTATGGCTCATATTTAGTGGGAAAAACTGCACAAGTTTATTTAGAAAATGGATGTACTTGGGGCAATTCTGGGGTAGATACAATTATCGCAGAAATTATCTCTCAAATGCCTCCAGATTCTATTATTTCTCGTCTTGTTTAAAACTATTTTATACTGTTTTTTAGAAGTAAAACTATTAACTAAATTAAAAATAAATAAAGTTAAAAATTCTAATTATAAAATTATTAATTACTCATTAATTTATGATTACAAATAAAATATATCTCAAAAAAAACAAGTTTAAATCTCTTTCTAATATTTTAATGTTAGTAGGGTTGACTATCACAATAATTTTTATTTTTCTAGCTTTTTGCGCACCTTTATTACAAAATATTGGTTTAATTCAAAATCCTTTAGAATCATTAAAAAATCCTATTCATCAACCTCCAAATGCTCAATATTTTTTCGGTACAAGTAGTCAGGGTTATGATGTTTTTTCTAGGACAATTTTTGGCTCACAAGCAGCTTTAAAAGTGGTATTATTAGCCACATCTTTTAGTTTAATTATCGGTGTACCATTAGGATTAATTAGCGGTTATTTTGGGGGTAAAACTGACAAAATTTTACTATTTTTAATGGATACAATTTACACCTTACCCGGTTTATTATTATCGGTAACTTTAGCTTTTGTGGTAGGTAGAGGGGTTATTAATGCCGCCATCGCTTTATCAATTTCATATATTCCTCAGTATTATCGAGTAGTGAGAAATCAGACTACTAGCGTTAAAACAGAATTATATATCGAAGCAGCTAAGGCAATGGGCGCATCACCCATCAGAATTTTATCGAAATATTTATTTTTTAATGTAATTCAAAATATCCCTGTTTTATTTACTCTCAATGCTGCCGATGCTATTCTCATTTTAGGAGGTTTAGGATTTTTAGGCTTAGGATTACCTGAAGATGTACCCGAATGGGGTTATGATTTAAAATTAGCTTTAGATGCTTTACCTACTGGTATTTGGTGGACTGCTTTATTCCCAGGATTAGCGATGACTACAATGGTAACTGGTTTATCTTTATTAGGTGAGGGATTAAGTGAGTTTTTCAACCCTAATCATAAATAGCTTTGGTAACAAATAATTTTTGCTAAAACTATTTAGATCAATATAATAAATTTATTAAAGTTAGATTTTATTAATTTAACAACTTTTATTTTACTTAATACTTAACAATTAAAACCTCAAATATTTTATAATAACTAATTAGTTTACTTGGGTAACATCAGTTTATAGTTTAAATAATTATGGAAAACTTTGAAGAAATAAAAGCTAGATTGAAAAAAAAATGGTTACATTATTATAAACATAATCGACAATGGATTAATAAGTATTGTCAAGAGAATTATTTTGTATCTGTACAAGGATCTTTTGAAGGTGAAACATGGGAAACAGGAGAGCGTAGTTTAGATGATAAACGCTTTTCAGAAGTACATCCTCCTAGTGAATTAATTATAGGTGTTATCACTGCTTTAGAACCTTTTTTAGCACAATATTGGCTTGGCGCTTTTATGGATTTATATGCCAATAAAGAAAAAATAATTGTCGCTTTAGGCTTAAATTTTGATTCTGAATTGGAGTTAAAAAAAATTGAACAAAAAAAATGGGAAAATCAACAATTAGTTCTTGAATCTGAGGTAATCTTAGATGTAAAAAATTTCCCCGAAAATCATTATTTATCCACTACTGATGATAAGTAAATTATAACTTAATTTATGTACAAGATTTCTCTTCATTTTGGGGAATAATGATACTAAATTTTGTGCCTTTATTCTCCTTACTATTAACTTTAATATTTCCTTCACATAATTCTACTGCTTTTTTAACAATAGATAATCCTAAACCGTTTCCTTTTATATTTCCGACATTACTTCCTCTTTCAAATAAAGTAAATAATTTTGCTTGATAATCTTCTGGTATTCCAATACCCTCATCTTCTATTTCTATGATTACCTCTCTCTCATCGGCATTTAATCTTAAAATAATATTACCCCCTTCTGGAGAATATTTTATGGCATTAGATATTAAGTTATTTAAGATATGATTTAAGATTTTTTGGTCAAGATATGCTTGATAATTATCTGTATTCCGTTCAAAAATTATATTATGTTTTTCAGAAATATTATTATGTTCATCTATTACTATGTTTAAATATTCTACTAGGTTAAAATGTTGTGGATAAAGAGTTATTTTTCCTTCTTCTGCTTTACTAATTAACAATAAATCTTCTAAGGAATCATTCATCTTCCCTACCGCAGATTTAATAAAATTGAAATATCTTTGTTTCTTTTCAGGTGAAAGGCGATCGCCATAATCTCGGATTAATTCGGTATAACCAAGAATACTGGTAAGAGGATTGCGTAAATCATGGGAAGCGGTAGCTAAGGCTTGGGTTTTAATCTTGTTAAGTTTTTTTTCTGCGGATAAGTCTATTTCTCTTTGTAAATCTTCTTGATGTTTTGCCAAAGCTATAGTAATAGTAGTATTAACATCAGCAATTTTATAAGGCTTGACTAAATAACCATAAACACAAGTTGATTTTGCTCGTTTGAGGGTATTTTCATCAGCATAGGCACTAAGATATATAATGGGAGTTTTTGATTGACTATAAATAATTTCAGCGGCAGTAATTCCATCCATTTCTCCTTTCAACATAATATCCATTAACACCAAATCAGGATTTAACTCCTGACATTTATCAATGGCTTTTTTCCCCGTGTTAACCATAGCACAAACTTGATAACCGAGTTTTTGTAAATCTAAGGCAAGACTCTCGGCGGCAATCAATTCATCTTCCACGATTAATATTTGTAATATGTTTACTTTCATATCATCAATACTTGTCATTAATTAACAATGATGGAATAAAAAATGCTGTTGATTATATTAAGTACTAAAACTGATAGAAAAACAAGTACCAAAATTATTAGTTGTCACAGATATTTGTGCATCTAATTGTTGAGTTAATAATCTTACTAAACGTAACCCTAATGAATTAGTTCTATTCCAATCTAAATCTGGAGGTAATCCGATACCATTATCTTTAACTTCTAATATTACCTGTTTTTTTTCTCCTAAAGTCAAATTTATCATGACTTCTCCTTCACCGTTGGGAAAAGCGTGTTTAAAAGCATTGGTAATTAATTCATTGATTAATAATCCTGCAGGAATAGCAATTTCAATACTTAAATAACATTCATCTAAATTAGTAACAGGTTTGATACCTTTTTTATCATGATTATAAGAAAGAAAAAGATTTGATACTAGCTTCTTAATGTAATCAGCAAAATTAATTTGAGAAAGGTCATCAGATTGATATAATTGCTCATGAATAACCGCCATTGTTTGAATGCGATTTTGACTATCTTGAAATAAATTTTTGACATTTTCATCTTCTATATAACTTGACTGTAAATTGAGTAAACCTGAGATTACATATAAATTATTTTTAACTCGGTGATGTACTTCTTTAAGTAAGATTTCTTTTTCTTGTAGAGATTTAAACAATTTTTCTTCCGCTAAATGTCTTTCCGTAACATCTGTAGAAATACCATCAATACTTATAGCTCTATTATATTGATCATAAACGATATGGGATCTTTCTCGAATCCAACGAGTTTCTTGTGTTGATAGCTGAATTTTATATTCTAATTCCCAACTTTTCCCCTCCTGATTTTGTAAATTACCTAAAGAATAACCTTCGATAATATTTTCCCAACTATTTTCTACTAAGTGACGATATTCTGGTACTATCATGTCTAATAAAACTTCTCGATTCGCCAATATCTGTGCTGGAGAATATCCATAAAGTATTTGACAAGCAGGGTTAATATAACGTAGAGTTAGATCTGGTAAAGACATTGACCATACAACATCCTGTAGTGAGCTTAACACACTATTCAATCGCCCTTCACTTTGTTGTAAAGATTCTTCCGCTTTTTTGCGATCGCTTATATCATTAATAACAGCAATAAAGTAAGAAGGATCAATAGTAACCCAAACTACAGACATAGTTAAATTAATCCACAAAAAGTGATCATCAGCACATTTAATGCGAATTTCTCTCTCAAAAGTAGGATTACTTCCCGACAATAAATCAGACAAATCCGTCAAAGTTGCCGACACATCATCAGGATGAATCAAAGAATGAAAATCTATATCTACCAATTGATCACGAGTGTAACCTCCTAATTGGATAAACTTATCATTAACTAAAACTAACTTACCCGGTAAACTAACTTGTACAATACCGACGGCGGCTTGATTAAAAATACTGCGAAAACGTTGCTCACTTAATTTTAATCTTAATTGTGCCAAACGTACTTCCTCAATATCTTGCCCACAAGCAATAATACCAATACCAACTCCATGATTATCGGTAAAACGATTGACATTCCAAAGTAATGTTCTTTCACTACCATCAGCCACTAAAACTTTACTCTCTAAATTACGTTGCACTTTACCGTAAGATAAACTCATATCGAGGTTTTCTTTTAAAGATTCTCGCTCATTAGGGGCAATAAAGAGTAAAAAATAATCTTCACCTAACACAGAATCTCGACTCCAACCAAAAACTTTTTCCGCTTCCTCATTCCATTCCACAATACGATATTCTTGATTAAGTACCACTAAAACAGTACCTACCGTTTGCACAAAAGTTCTTAATTGAGTCGTAGTCTGTTCTAATTCTTCCGTACGATCTTTAACTCTACTTTCTAATTCTTCATTCAAACTGCGTAACTGAGATTCTGCTTGTTTCGCTAAAGTTATATCTCTAGCCACTGCATAAATAATTCCTTCTTCATAAGGTAAACTTTTCCATGCTAACCAACGATATTGCCCATCATTAGTTAACCAGCGATTTTCAAAACTAAGACTAAAAAAGCCATTACTCAATTTTTGTAACTCATCTTTAGTAATTTCTACATCATCAGGATGCACAAAAGAAAGCATATTTTGATTTACCATCTCTTCTGAAGTATAACCCAAAGTACTCAAAAAGCTCGAATTAACCCTTTTAAATGAGCCATCAACCCCCGCAATACAAAACATATCCAAAGAAAGATTGAAAAAGTAATCTAGTTGTCTTTGAGAATTAGTACGATCAATAGCAGTAGCTAAAACATTAGCAACGGTTTGTAAAAAATTAATTTCTTCAGAGGTGAATTTGCGAGGAGTTTTACTATAAATACCCATAACGCCGAAACAGTTATCTTTACCGCCAATATTCACCATCGCACCACTGATAATGCCTGTATTATGTAAAAAAGGAGGAGGACTAAAACGAGTTTCAATGAATAAATCTTCTGTGACAACAGGATGCAATGTACTAAAAGTATAACCCGGCATCCAACGAGGAGATGAGCCAATTTGAGCCAATCCAATCCAATCAGCATCCCAGCCAACACCTGATTTTAGGATAAAAGAAGCCTTGTTTAAGTTTAATTGTAATATATCACAAAATTTGACATTTAAAGTTTTACTAACAATTTTGACTGTCGTATTCATTAAAGTATCTAAATTATGACTAATTAAAGCCGTATTGCCTAATTTAGCGATGGCAGTTTGATATTTTGCCACTTCTAACGCCCGTTGTGCGTATTCTGATTGTTGAATAGCGATGGCAACTTGTGTACCTAATTGTTGCAGTAAATCTAACTCATCTTCATGCCAGTGACGAGGTTGAAGACAATTTTGTGTAGCTAATAAACCCCATAGTTGATCATGAAAAATAATTGGTACAACTAGATTAGCTTGAATTTGTATCCCTAATAATAAATTGAGATGACAAGGGGATAAATTAGCGGTAAAAACATTATCTACTGCTTGAATTCTTCCATTCAAATAAGGTTTAATAAAATCTTTGGCAAAACAGTGATCTTGTACTACTCTACCTAATATTGACATTACCCCTTGGGTTACTGATTCGGCAATAATTACCCCATCACCATCAGGATATAACTGATAAACAATAACTCGATCACAATCTAAAAAGTCTCGTACCTCATTTACTGTATTATTTAAAATTTCATTTAGGTTTAGTGATTTGCGAATACGAGAGCTTAACCCTGATAATAACTTTTCTTGTTCAACCTGTTTTTTTTCAAATTTAAAAGCAGTTTTTATCCTTTGAATTTCTTGTTGTTGATGTTTTAAATATTCATTTTGCCATAAAGGAGTTAAAACTTTAATTAAATATTTAGAAGTCACTAAATTAATTTGATTAGTAACTTTTAAAGGGTGATTTTGTTTATTATTATTTAATACATTAAGTGAAGAATTTACAAGAATATGATTATTAATAATAGGTACGGAATCATTTTTAATTAATACCCCACTATGATTCTCTAAATAAGTATTAACGACAGAAATTTTCTCTTGATTTATGACGATGGGCAAATTTTCGTTATCTAATTCATTAAGAGTTTTATTTTTCCAATTTGATTCTATTAATTTTTTAATAATTGCCTGAAAACTAAATACTTTTAACTCTGAATTTACTTCACAGACAAAACCTTCAAGATTAGGATTTAGACTTAGTTTTTTTATAGTTGTTAACAGAGAATAATTAGAAGAAACTACCATTAAATTTGGTTTAGTTACTTCTAAAATGGAAACTTGTTGATAAAATACTTCTTTTTGAATATAATTACAAAGACTTTTAGCAGTGATTATTCCTATTAAATTATTTTGATTATTTAAACAACCGTAAACTTGATATTTTTCTGTATAAATATTTTGAGCAAGGGTAAATAAATCGGGTAAATTTGTTTCTTTTTCAGAAGGAAAACTCTCACAAAAATTTTTAGCTCGTAAAGAATAAATATTAATATTAGAATCAATTATTTTAAGAATAATCCTCTCAGAAATAAAACCCAATGGGATTAAATTATCTACAACTATTAAATAATTATGACCCATAACTAACTTTTTGATGACATCTAAAAAAGACGTATCAGGTAAAATTAGTATGGGATGATAATCAATAATTGTCATTTTTAATTCTTCATTGATTACCATAAAAAAATTACAATTAACTATTACTATCTAACTTTAATACTGCCATAAAAGCTGATTGAGGTACGTCCACAGTCCCAATAGATTTCATCCGTTTTTTACCTTTAGCTTGTTTCTGCAATAACTTTTTCTTACGGCTAATATCACCACCGTAACATTTTGCTAAAACATCTTTTCTTAGGGCTGGAATATGCTCACTAGCGATAACTTTTGCACCAATTGCCGCCTGAATAGGTACTTTAAATTGATGACGAGGAATCAATTCTTTCAGTTTTTCCGTCAAAGCACGTCCAACATTATAGGCTTTATCTCGATGAACAATCATGGCTAAAGCGTCCACTGGATCTTTATTTACCAGAATATCTAAGCGAATTAAAGGATTTTCTCGGAAGCCAATTAATTGATATTCCATACTAGCATAACCACGAGAACGAGATTTCAGTTGATCAAAAAAGTCTGTTACAACTTCTGCTAAAGGTATTTCATAAATTAAATTAGTACGATTAATGGTAAAGTACTTCATATCTATAAAGATACCCCGTCGAGTTTGACATAAATCCATCAAAGTTCCGACATAGGTTTCAGGAGTAATAATATCAACTTTAATATAAGGCTCTTCTATTTTTGTTCGTTTTTGTGGATCTGGTAGTGCGCTTGGATTATCAATTTCCATCACTTCTCCATTAATGTTAGTAACTCGATAAATTACCGAAGGTGCAGTAGTGATCAGATCTAAATTATATTCCCTTTCCAGACGTTCTTGGACAATTTCCATGTGTAGTAAACCCAAGAAACCACAACGAAAACCAAAACCCATAGCGCTTGATGTTTCAGGCTCAAAAGATAACGCTGCATCGTTTAATTTTAGCTTCTCTAAAGCGTCTTTTAAGTCCGCATATTGATCCGCATCGATGGGAAATAACCCACAAAATACCATCGGTTTCGCTTCGGTATAACCGGGTAAAGCCTCCTTGGCTGGTTGATTTACTAACGTAATTGTATCTCCTACCCTTGCATCTCCCACTGCTTTAATAGCCGCCGCTAAATATCCCACTTCTCCTGCGTGTAATTCATCTACTTGCACTTGAGTCGGCGATAATACTCCCACTTCATCTAATTCGTATTGTTTTCCTGATGCCATCAACAAGATGCGATCGCCTTTTTTAATGCGTCCATCCATCACTCGAAAATAAACAATAACTCCACGATAAGCATCGTAATAACTATCAAAAATTAAAGCGCGTAAAGGTTTTTCTGTGGTATCTTCAGGAGGAGGTACTTGGGCAATAATAGCCTCTAAAATATCCTCAATACCAATACCAGACTTTGCAGAAGCATGAATAATATTAGTACAATCTAAGCCAACAACATCTTCAATTTCTTTGATAACTCGTTCAGGTTCAGCACTAGGTAAATCAATTTTATTTAACACAGGGATAATTTCTAAATTATTATCCAGAGCAAGATAAACATTAGCCAGAGTTTGGGCTTCAACCCCTTGAGAAGAATCAACTACCAATAAAGCACCTTCACAGGCAGCCAGAGAGCGGGAAACCTCATAGGAAAAGTCCACGTGTCCAGGGGTATCAATTAAATTTAAGACATAATCTTCTCCATCTCTAGCTTTATATTCCATTCTAGCGGCTTGAAGTTTGATTGTTATACCTCTTTCACGCTCTAAATCCATATTATCGAGGAATTGAGCTTTCATATCTCGCTCTCCCACAGTACCAGTTACCTGCAACAAACGGTCTGCTAAAGTGGACTTACCGTGATCAATATGAGCAATAATCGAAAAGTTGCGCAGTCGTTTAACGGGAGCGTCAGTCATAAATTTTATTTTTGATAATGGATAAATCTTGAAGATAAAGAATTAACGTTTCTTAATTTATTTTAATATGTGTATAGGAAATTCGCTTAGGATTAACTTATTTATTTCTTTTTCTAGTGAAAGATGGTTAATATCAAAATATTTCTTTTCTTGACTGAAAATTAAGATTTCTTAACTTATCTTCACAACGATCTAGGAAAATAGCGAAAAATCTAGGACAATAGAAATAGAATAATTTTGTAAAATTTATACTTAAAAGGAGAATTAAATATTATGATAAAAAATAACATTTTGTTTGAAGGTCGTGGTACAGATAAAGTTGAAATTTCTATTCATCTTGATGCTGAATTAGTAGAAAAAATCAAACATTTAACTAACGATCCTAGTCGAGTTATTGAATCTGCTCTCAAAGAATGGTTAAAAGGTGAAAGACAACAAGATGATGATTTAACTCGTCATTTACACCGTAATCCTCCCGTACCTCCCAGAGGAGAATGGAACGATTAATCATTATCAATAAACAATTAACAGTTAAACTAAAAATTTTCTTAGTTTTTTCTTTTTATATTTTCGTCGATTTCTGTATTCTTTTCTCGAAAATCAATGACATTAAATCCTCTCGAACATAATGCTCAAAATCTATCGAGTTTAGGAGCTGAATTGGTTTTTACTCAAGATATTTTAGGTCATTATCATTCTTTTTACTGGCGATCATCAAGGGATTCGATGCCATCTATAGACGATGATTCGCCTCCATTGTCTATAGATGATTTAACTAAAATAAAATTATTCCCCATTCAAAAACAAACTTATCTTGAATGTATCGAGAGGGTTTTAACTCGTAAAATTCCTGAGCAGTGTCATTATATTTTTTCTGATGAAAATTACTCATTTCCTTTTAACTTAATTATTAGCCCGATTATCCTTTTCAATGGTGACGCAAAATTAGTATTAGTAATGGGAAATTCTCTAAAAAAAGAGGAAGTTTCTTTAATTCCCCATGGTTTTAGTAATAATTATCCAGAAAGTTACCAAAAATTACTTATTAATATCTCTCGAAAAATTCGCCGTACTCTTGATTTAGAAACTATTTGGCAACAAACCGTTGATAGTATAGGATTAGGTTTAAAAGTTAATCGTTGTTTGATTATTGTCCCAAGTTATGATACAGATTTTTTAGAAATTAAAGCTGAATATTGCGATCCTCGTTACAACTCTTTGTTAGGATTTAGGTTCAATTTTCATGACTATGAAGAAGTAAAAAAAGCAATCTTATTTCGCCAACCTACTACTATTAATTTAGATGGCAGCACTTCTTCTCAGGCTTTGTCAGTGTTATTAGTACCTACTTTTTATCAACAAGAATTTAACAGTATTATTTGTCTTCATCAATGCGATCACCAAAGACAATGGAATGAATCAGAATTAGAATTAGTCCAAGAATTGGGAGATCAAGTTGGTACAGCCATTGCTCAAGGTACAATTTATCAAAAACTAGAACAGGCAAACGCTGAAGCAAAAGAAGCATCAAGATTAAAAAGCGAATTTTTAGCTAGTACAAGTCATGAATTAAGAACACCATTAAACGGAATTTTAGGGTTTTTAAAATTAGTTTTAGACGATATGGCTGATGATATAGAAGAAGAAAGAGAGTTTATTGATCAAGCCTATCATTCCGCTTTACATTTATTAAACTTAATCAATGATATTTTAGATATTGCCAAAATAGAAGCAGGAAAATTAGAATTTAACTTAGATTCCATCTCTTTAAACTCCATCTGTGAAGAAATTTATAAATTTGCTCATAATCAAGCACAGAAAAAAAATATTTACTTTAAAATTAATTTACCTTCAACTTATGATGAAATATTACTTCAAGCGGATTATCAAAGATTATTACAAGTAATGTTAAATCTAGTGGGAAACTCCCTTAAATTTACCCATGAGGGAGGAATTGAAATTACCGCAGAAATTATCTCCAAAAAATTCTCAGTGTTAGATGTAAGTGTCCCTGGCATGGTAAAAATTAATGTAGCGGATACAGGTATCGGGGTTTCTTTAGATAAACAAGAAAAGCTATTTGAAACATTCTATCAAGTTGATGGTTCGAGAACAAAGGCTTATGGAGGTACTGGTTTAGGTTTGGCTATCTCTAAACGCCTTATTGAAGCTATGGGCGGTAAAATTTCTTTTTATAGTATGGGCGAAAGTTTAGGTTCAACGGTAACATTAACTGTACCTCTTTCTCAATTACCCATTTTAAAAACCGAAAAATAAAAACAACTTTCCTGATTCGTTATCATAACTGAAATGTTTGGATTAAAAGCATCATAATGTTGAAAAATTCTTGGACTAAATTTACTCTCACTCTAATTACTATTGTCAGTCAAACTTTTTTTAAATTACCCGTTTCTGCCGTTACTAATTCTTACTGTCAATTAGATCAAAATACTATCACCATAAAAGAAAATCTCCGTCAAAAAGCTATAGCTGGAAATACCGCCGCCCAACAAGAATATAAACAAATGTTGCAACAACATGGAAATTTATTAAGAAATTGTCGTCAAAATAATTGGTTAAAAGAACAAGCTATCTGGGTTAGATTATATCCTTGTGATGTTCAGGCAGGATCAATTGATAAAGTATTAGATACCGTAGTTAATCAAGGTTATAACGCCGTTTATTTAGAAGTTTTTTTCGATAGTCAAGTACTTTTACCAAAAAATGGTAATTACACTCCTTGGCCTAGTGTTATAGATGTATCAGGACAAGAAAATCGAGATTTATACGCAGAAACTCTACAAAAAGGAAGAGAAAGAGGTTTAAAAGTTTATGCTTGGTTATTTTCCATGAATTTTGGCTATTTATACTCTCAAAAACCCGATCGCCAACCTGCTTTAGCTCGTAACGGCAAAGGACAAAGTAGTATTGATGTTGTGCATGATCAATCTCAAGCCTTTATTGATCCTTATAATTCCCAAGCTCGTCAAGACTATACACAATTATTACAGGCAGTTATACAGCGTCGTCCCGATGGTGTTTTATTCGATTATATTCGTTATCCCCGTGGTAGTGGACAACAATCAGTGGTTAGTAAAGTCAAAGATTTATGGATTTATGGGGATGCTTCTAAACAAACTCTTTTCAGAAGAGCTCAAAATCAACAAGGTAGATGGCTATTAGAAAGATATGTTAATCAAGGTTTTATTAATGCTAATGATATAGCACAAATGAAAAATTTATATCCCGATGAAAAAACTCCCCTTTGGCAAGGTAGAAGTGCCTCTGCACCAAACACCTTATCAGTTTTACAAATAGATATTTGGTATTTTACCGTAGCTCATGCGGCTCAAGGAGTCATTGATTTTCTCGATTTTGCTTCTAATCAAGTCAAACAAAGAGGAATAACTACGGGTGCAGTATTTTTCCCCGATGGGAATCAAGTAGTCGGAGACGTTGGTTTTGATTCTCGTTTACAACCTTGGGATAGTTTTTCTCAAAATATGGAATGGCATAGTATGTCTTATGCGTTATGTGGTAATCCTAATTGTATTGTTGATCAAGTAAAAAGGGTTTTAAGCGCATCTTCTCAAGGAAGTAATGTTATGCCTGTTTTAGCGGGATTTTGGGGTAGAAATGAGGGAAAACGTCCTTCTTTAGAATCTCAAATGGAAGCCATTAGAACTTCTGCAAAACCAGTACAATCAATTAGTCATTTTGCTTATTCTTGGCTTTATCCAGAACATACACGTCAACGACAAAGTTGTAGTCTTTAATTTTTTTAACTCTAGTTTATTGTAAAATTTTCCAAAGAAGCGAAATTTAATTATTGATTACCTCTAAAAGAATTATAAAAATGACTCGAATTACTTCTCATCAAAAAGCTAAAGCCTTAAAATCAGGTAGTCGCCGCCCTGCCAAAGATTTATGTAGTGAATGTGGCTTGTGTGATACTTATTATATTCATTATGTTAAAGAAGCCTGTGCTTTTATTAATCAACAAATCGCTGAATTAGAAGCCGATGCCCATGGTCGTAGTCGAGATTTAAACAATGAGTATGACGTTTATTTCGGAGTCCATCAACAGATGATGTCGGCAAAGAAAAAACAACCCATCGAAGGAGCTCAATGGACTGGTATTGTTAGTACCATCGCCTGTGAAATGTTAACTCAAGGGCTAGTAGAAGGGGTTGTATGTGTTCAAAGTAGCGAAAATGATCGTTTTCAACCTAAACCCATTATTGCCACTACCACTGACGAAATTTTAAGGGCAAGGGTAAATAAGCCTACTTTATCCCCCAATTTATCAGTATTAGAACAAATTGAGCAATCAGGGATGAAACGCTTATTAGTTATCGGTGTTGGTTGTCAAATTCAAGCCTTACGCGCGGTAGAAAAAAAATTAGGTTTAGAAAAACTTTATATTTTAGGTACTCCTTGTGTTGATAATGTCACCCGTGCTGGTTTACAGAAATTTTTAGAAACTACCAGCAAATCCCCTGATACTGTTATTGCCTATGAATTTATGCAAGATTTTCGAGTACATTTTAAACATGAAGATGGTAGCGAGGAAAAAGTACCTTTCTTTGGCTTAAAAACCAACCAGTTAAAAGATGTTTTTGCTCCTTCTTGTATGACTTGTTTTGATTATGTCAATTCTTTGGCAGATTTAGTTGTAGGTTATATGGGCGCACCTTTTGGTTGGCAATGGATTGTAGTGCGTAATGACACTGGTCAAGAAATGTTAAATTTAGTTCATGATCAACTTGATACTCAACCAGTAATGTCTAAAGGCGATCGCAAACAAGCAGTACAAAATAGTATTCCAGCTTATGATAAAGGCGTAACATTGCCTATGTGGGCAGCACAACTTATGGGAGTAGTAATCGAGAAAATTGGCCCTCAAGGGTTAGAATATGCTCGTTTCTCCATTGATTCTCATTTTACTCGCAATTATCTCTATGTTAAGCGTAATTACCCCGAAAAACTAGCAGATCATGTGCCTAATTATGCTCAAAAAATTGTATCCCAATATAAATTACCAGAATAAAACTGTTTTAGGAAGCGATAAAGTTGACAGGAGAACATTAATTAAGATATTATTACTTCTTGATTGTTAATTGCTAATTGTTAATTATCCGTGCAGACGTTGATAAACAGTAAATCTATTATCCTCGTTTGCACCCCCCCAAAATAAAGTTAATATCTTAATTTCAAAAGCTGAATAAGAGTAAAACTTAGTCTTCAGGAAAACCTTTTTTCAGCAAATTATAGTTTGAATTTCTATGACAAAACCCACCGAAACTTCTATTTCCTCTCAAAAAATTCCTCTTTGGACTCAAATTAAAGAAAATTTTGGTATTGTCATTATAGGATTAATTTTAGCGGTTTTGATCCGAATTTTTATCGCCGAACCTCGTTTTATTCCTTCTGAGTCTATGTATCCCACTCTTGATATTGGCGATCGCTTAGTAGTGGAAAAAGTTTCTTATCGTTTTACAAAACCTAAAGATCAAGATATAGTAGTATTTACTCCTCCGCCACAGTTACAGGTATTAGGATATGACGCAAGTCAAGCATTTATCAAAAGAATTATTGCCCAAGAAAAAGAAACCGTAGCGGTAAAAGAAGGAATAGTTTATGTCAACGGAATAGCAACAAAAGAAGAATATATTTTTGAAAATCCTGAGTATAGTTTAGACACCATAGAAATTCCCAAAGGGTATGTTTTTGTGATGGGAGATAATCGTAATAATTCTAATGACTCTCATATTTGGGGTTTTTTACCTCAAGAAAATATTATCGGTAAGGCCATTTTTACATTTTGGCCTCTCAAACATTTTGGTAAAATTAATTAGGGTTTGCCTCATAGTATTTTGGTGAGGGTAGGTTTCAGATTTCAGATTTCAGATTTCAGGTTTCAGGTTTCAGGTTTCAGATTTCAGGTTTCAGGTTTCAGGTTTCGGGTATCGGGTATCGGGTTTCAGGTTTCAGGTATCGGGTATCAGGTTAAATACTTATAAATCAAAGTGTTTAGTCAATTGTACGGGCTTAATATATTAAGCCGCTACTTTCTCCTTTTACCTTGATAAAAAATTTATGATTAACTCAGATTGTTACTTCATAAAACCTGCGCTCTTAACCACGCAACGGGTAAATAAAGCATTTTATTGGGAGTAGGCACAAAAGCACGACGATTAAAAACGTCATAGTTATTTTTGGCAATAATATCTAATATCCCTTGATATAACATTAAAGCAGACCAAACAGGCCAACGTCCATCAGAATTTAACGCCTTAATACCTCTTTCTGCGGATTCATAATATTCCTTTGCTCGATCAATTTGGAATTGCATTAAGTTACACCAACGATCATCTATTACTCCTTTAAATAACTCTTCTTCGGTGTAATTAAATTTAGCTAAATCTTCCAAAGGTAAATAAATTCGATTTCTGCCTCTATCTTCTCCCACATCTCGGAGAATATTCGTTAATTGATTAGCAATACCTAGGGCGATGGCTTCTTCTTTGGGGATATATACTGAATTATTATACCAAGGAGCATTGAGATAATTATTATCAATTCCCAGTACAGAAGAAGACATTAATCCTACAGTACCAGCAACACGATAACAATAGAGTTTTAAATCCTCGAAAGTCTCATAACGATTACGGTATAAGTCCATTCTTTGCCCAGCAATCATATCCCGAAAGGGTTGAATATCCATAGGGAAACGTGTGAGGGTATCCACTAAAGCCACATCAGGATCATCGATAGGTTGCCCTGCAAATACTGATTCTAGCTGTTTCTCCCATAAATCAAGGGTTTCAGGAGTCGTTAACTGGGCTTGAGGGCCATCCACTAATTCATCGGTACGCCGACACCAGACATATATAGCCCAAATGGCACTTCTTTTTTCTTTAGGCATTAATAAAGTACCTAAATAAAATGTTTTAGAATACTTAGCAGTCACCTGACGACAGTATTCATAGGATTCCTCTGGAGAGGCTAGGGGTTGTTTCGGTTGTAATTTTTTATGCAGTTGCAGCATTCATCCCTGCTGAAATAGTTAGCTAAGATTATATATAAAAATAAGAATAATGACGATTCTACAGTATTGTCTCACTTTCTGAGCAATTTTTATCACTAATTATAGAAAGACGAAATAAGATAAACCTAGGGTAGGCATTGCCTACCGTCAGCAATAATTTGATAGTTTATGGTAGGTAATCCAAGAATCATAAATTTTCTCAGTATTTGAGAGAATTATTGGTCAAGACAAGAAATATTCTGTCATGGTTATATTTATCTGTAATTAATCTACACTAACGCTGGTTGTTTCGTTGTACTATTAACGGGGTAATCTTTAGTAACTACTTGAGCAGTTCTTTTTCCTGACAATACAGCACCTTCCATACTTCCTAAATATTCTTGCATGGTGAAATCTCCAGCTAAATAAAAATTAGAAATGGGAGTTTTTTGAGATGGACGATAGGCTTGTCGCCCTGGTGTCGCTTTATATACTGATCTTGGGGTTTTTACCACATGAGATTTTAAAAGTTTCGTGGGGTTATCACCGTTAAAGTGTTGAGGAAATAGTTTTTTTAATTCCTCGATGGTGACAGCGATAATTTCTTCATCAGATTTTGTGATCCAATCATGAGCAGGAGCTAAAACTAACTCTAACATTGATTTATCAGGGTTACTATATTCTTTACAAGTGTTGCTCATATCCGCATAAACACTTAAAAGGGGAGAGCGAGAAAACAATAAATGATCAATATCGGTAAGTTTACGATCAAACCATAAATGTAAATTAATAACAGGTACTCCTTCTAAACCTTCTAATTTTTGGAAAAAGGGATTTTCTTTCCAAGGTTGAGGTAACATCACTTTCAAAGGATCGACAGGCATCGCAGAAACATAAGCATCGGCGGTAAAAATCTCATCTTCACTACCATTTAAACCTCTTAATAAAAAGCCTTTAACGCTTCCGTCCTCTTCTAACAAAATCTCTTTTAAAGGGGCATTTAAACGCACTTCACCTCCTCTTGCGGTGATATATTCTACTAAAGGCTCACATAATCTTTCTGTGGGTGAACCATCTAAAAACGCCATTTTAGAACCATTTTTCTCTTGTAAAAAGCGATTTAAAGCCGTTAATAAAATAGTAGCTGAAATCTCATTAGGATCAATAAAGTTTAATGCTTTTGACATGGCAATAAAAACTTCTTTTTCGATACGAGGAGGAATATTCTGTTTTGCCATCCATTCTGACCATGAATATTTATCCATCTCCTCTACATAATCTTGACCTTTAACAATCGCTGGTAATAAGCCTAAACCGAATTTTATTTTTTCCCCCCAAGTTAACATATCATTATTCCCTAAAATGGCTACTAAACCATTGATGGGAGCTGGAAGATCAGGAAAATCAAACCTTGAATAAGTACCAGGTTTTTCAGGCTGATTGAAAATCATACTATGTTCTTTCCATTGCAAACGGTCTTCTATTCCTAATTCATGGAATAATTGCAACATATTAGGATAAGCTCCAAAGAAAATATGAAGTCCTGTTTCATACCAATCTCCATCTTCATCTTTCCATGCGGCAATCTTACCGCCTAAAACGTCTCTTCTTTCAAGGACAATGGGTGTATGTCCTGCATCTGTTAAGTATTTTGCACAAGAAAGTCCTGCTAATCCTGCACCTGCTATGGCTATTCGCATCTATTTTTTTCTTTTATACTATTTCTCCTTATCATTTTAGTAGTAATTCTTCACATTTCGTAACATTTTTTTAAGATTTTTTCTTTTTCTTTATTTTTCAGCCTATTTATCTGCGATCGCCTTGATGGAATCACCCGTTAAATTTCAGAATAGAAGTAAAATCTCCGTTACAATAAGGTAAATTGTATCAATTGTTATAAATTAGGAGTCTAAAAAATTGAGTCGTCAAGTAACCGCCAGTATATCTAACTTAATTGGAGGAATTTTAGCCGCTTTATTAGTTTTTGTAGGCTTTAATTCATTTATTATCATTAACCCAGGACAAACAGGAGTATTAAGTATTCTCGGAAAAGCTCAAGATGGTGCTTTATTAGAAGGAATCCACTTCAAGCCTCCTGTTATTTCAACGGTAGATATTTATGACGTAACAGTGCAAAAATTTGAAGTCCCTGCTCAAAGTTCCACAAAAGACTTACAAAATTTAACCGCTAGTTTTGCCATTAATTTCCGTCTTGATCCTTTAAAAGTAGTAAACATAAGAAGAACACAAGGCACATTACAGAATATTGTTTCTAAAATTATTGCACCTCAAACCCAAGAATCTTTTAAAGTAGCAGCCGCTAAACGTACCGTAGAAGAGGCTATTACTAAACGTACGGAATTAAAAGATGATTTTGATCAAGCCCTTAATGGTCGTTTAGAAAAATACGGTATTATTGTTTTAGATACCAGTGTTGTTGACTTGACTTTTTCCCCTGAATTTGCTAGAGCTGTAGAAGAAAAACAAATTGCTGAACAACGGGCGCAACGAGCAGTTTACATCGCTCAAGAAGCCGAACAACAAGCCCAAGCCGACATTAATCGAGCTAAAGGTAAAGCAGAAGCCCAAAGATTACTCGCTGAAACATTAAATAATCAAGGGGGTAATCTAGTCTTGCAAAAAGAAGCCATTGAAGCATGGCGTTTTGGTGGCGCTCAAATGCCAAAAGTATTAGTAACTAATGGTAGTGGAAGTGGCGGAAATGTGCCGTTTATTTTTAATCTTAGCGACGTCGAAAAATAATTGACAATTGACTTTTCATAATTGATAATTAAATTAGTTAAAGTTATTTTTATCAAGGGAATAATCTATTATTAATTAGATCAAAAAATCTTCCCTTTTTAGGAGAAAATAAAACAAGATGTTAGAGAATTTACCACCTCTTAATAATGATACTATTTGGCAAATCATTGACGAAAAATTAGACAACGATCTTGTTAATAAATTAGTCTGGTATTGTTTAGGTTATCGTTACGATTCAGTTAATCAAACATGGGATATTTCTCAATTAGAAGAATCTTGGAAACAAGAGTATCCTAGCCCCCCAGATTTTATAGCTAATCGCCCCCCCAATGTCAAGTTAACTCGCTCAATTCTTCCTGAAAATAAACAACTATTAAAAGAAGAATTAGGTTTTAAGGGTTATAAAATAGGTGAATTTGGACCTCCTCAAACCCGTCGAGCTACCATCGCAAATTGGTTATTAGGCTATAGAAAAATCCATAATTTAGAATGTTAAATTAAACCTATGAGTGAAACTATTTTTAGTAAAATTATTCGTCGAGAAATTCCAGCTAATATTGTTTATGAAGATGATTTATGTTTAGCTTTTACTGATATTAATCCTCAAGCACCTACTCATATTCTCCTTATTCCTAAACAATTGATTAAGTGTATTGACACCGCCCTAGATGATGATCAAACATTATTAGGACATTTACTATTAACCGTTAAAAAAGTGGCCGCCAATGCCAATCTTTCTAATGGTTATCGTATTGTAATTAATAATGGTAACGATGGAGGACAAACCGTTGATCATCTTCATTTACATATTTTAGGCGATCGCCAAATGCAATGGCCACCCGGTTGATATTTAATGAGGGATAGTAGTGGGTAACTTTTATTGATGTAATTGAGAAAAAATTCCAAAAACGGAAGTATAACCATGTAGAAAAGTATTACCTGCTACAGGGCCAATTTCACCATTACAAAAAAAGCCTGATAGGGGAATATTCCTCACATAATCAGAAAATAATTCAGAGTCAAAATTAGGTTTTCCATACAATCCCTCTCCTCTACCTAAACAAGAAAAGATTAATGCACCAATAGATGAAACATTATCAGAATTTTCGTTACGATAATTAGTCAATAAAGTTTCTAAATCATCAGCAGAAGCCTTTGCATCCCTTAAGTGAAAACGAATCCTTTGCCCTGCCCGAATTTTGTCACCTACGGCGATCGCACCGTATTTAGGATCAACACCGACAAGGTTACGGATTAAAAAATCCCCTAGTTTTAACTGTAATTTAAACTCATCTCTGGCAATGCCCATAAATAAAGAATATTGAGCTAAATCTTGATCTTCTTTGCTAAGATTAGCAATTAACTGTCGTAATAAAGTTAGAGGATTATCGGTTTTACCAACATTGTCAGTCATTTCGAGAATAATATTTTTTTCAGCCTTAGTAACTTGATAAATATTACCAATGGGGCGACAACCTTGGGCGACGATGGATTGAATCTTAATATTACCGCTAAGAGCTACTCCTACAGTACCTTGAGTGAAAAAAGATTTTTGCTCATGATCTCCATTAAAATAAAATAAACCACTACCCACGCCCATAGTACTAGCACTTGCTAAACCACCGACTTTAGTTGCCCCTGGATAAGCAAAATCTAAACCTTCTAATAGCTCATTGATTTTAGCGGAAAAAGCATCCGATAAAAGAATAAAATGGGGTTGTTTTTCTGTGGCTACACCAATCATCTTACACCATTGAGTGGGAGAGCTATCTAAATCAGGTAAATCCTGTGCCGTGACATAAAAAGGAGTAATTTGAACATCAGGAAGAGTCGCTACTGTTAAACTCAAAGCTGGACTTCCCTCAATTTCTTGAGGTTGATGATCATTTTTCATCCCCACAATTGCACCCCCCCCGCAACCAATAACACAAGGTAATGATAATTTATCTAATAAAATGGGCATCAGTCGAGGATAATCACTAGCAAAAACTGAAGAAATAAATATAATCCCCAGATGAGGAGTTGTAGTTAACTTTGCCTTTATTTTAGTCACTACTTCATCAATGGCTTTTTCTAAAGACGCATTTTTTGACAAAGCATTTATCCACTGAATTTGATTTGACATAATAAGATATTCACCTTCAAGAAAAATATTGATGTTATCGGAATAAATAGTTTTCCTATCATAAATTATCTATAGCAATCTTTAAATCATTTGTGAATAATAAATAAATTTTGAAAATTAAATAGTTTGAGTCAATTTTAATTTCATTGCCCTTTACCCTTTACCCTTTACCCTTTACCCTTTACCCTCCGAAAATTTTATGGTTCACTCAGGTTAAAATAGTCAAAAAATAGATATTGACAAGAGATCCACTTAAAAGTTATTATGGACAATTGTGAGTTTTTGAGTAATAAATCTCCATGTCTATAAATGCAAAAGCGATAATCGAGTCCATTGAAGCTGGTTATCTGAAAGACAAAGGCACATTACCATCGATCAATATCGGCGACACCGTAAAAATAGGTGTACGCATTCAAGAGGGTGGTAAAGAAAGAATACAACCCTTTGAGGGAACAATTATTGCCATGCGTAATGGCGGTATCAACGAAACAATTACCGTGAGACGAGTTTTTCAAGGTGTTGGCGTAGAAAGAGTCTTTATGATTAATTCTCCCGTCGTCGCTAACATTCTCGTAATTCGTCGTGGTAAAGTCAGAAGAGCAAAATTGTACTACCTCAGAGATAGAGTCGGTAAAGCTACCCGTATTAAACAACGTTTTGATCGCCCCATTGAAGGGAGTAAGGTTAAAGCAAAATAGTTTCTCTATTATATTTACATACTTTAGTACAACACTCTAAGTGAAACAAAAAGTATAACTGTTATAACTACTATCTTGAAGTTTAGTTCCAACTAACTATAAACAGGTTAATATTTTCTAATACTTGACAAAATTTAATCAAAAAAGTTATATTATTTAGATATACGCCTTTAGTTCAGTTGGTAGAACGTCGGTCTCCAAAACCGAATGTCAGAGGTTCGAGTCCTCTAGGGCGTGTTGGTCTAACAAAAGATAATTATGTAGTGAAATAACTCTATAATAGAGACTAAATAGTGGTTTTGCTGGTCATAATCACAAAGAAACGTCTATTAATGAGGGAATTATCGTGGCAAATAAAGAAACTGTCAAGGAGAAAAACATTACTCCGTCTGACTCTCAAAATAATAGTTTGACTCAAGCTAATTTTGTAGAGGAAACTAAGCAAGAATTGGCTAAGGTTGTTTGGCCTTCCCGTCAACAACTACTTAGTGAGTCTCTTGCGGTAATTTTAATGGTTGCTCTGGTAGCTAGTTTGATTTATCTCGTAGATAAAATATTTGGCTGGGCTGCAGGGAAGGTGTTTTAATGAGTTTTACTCCTGAGAATGAACCTGAATCAACTCCTAAAAAAGTAGCCGTGGGAAAACCCCGTTGGTATGTTGTACAGGTAGCAGCGGGTTGCGAAAAAAAAGTTAAAACCGACATCGAACAAAGAGTAAATAGCTTTAACCTCGGTGATCGTGTTTTAGATATACGGATACCTCAAAGTCCCACTGTAAAAGTCCGAAAAGATGGCAGTCGCTATCACGGAGAAGAGAAAGTGTTACCCGGTTATGTGCTAGTGCAAATGATCTTAGATGATGATGCTTGGCAAATGGTAAAAAATACTTCTAATGTAATTAACTTTGTAGGAGCAGAACAACGACGAGCTGTAGGTAGAGGTAGAGGTCATGTAAAACCAATGCCATTATCCCACTCAGAAGTTGACCGCATTTTCAAACAAATGGATGATGCCGAACCTGTAGTCAAAATTGATATGCAGGTAGGAGATAAGATTGTTGTATTATCTGGTCCATTTAAAGATTTTGCAGGAGAAGTAATTGAAGTTAGTACAGAAAGAAGTAAACTGAAAGCACTATTATCAATCTTTGGGCGAGATACTCCCGTAGAATTGGAATTTAATCAAGTAGAAAAACAAGGATAAAAGGATACTTTAACAATGGCAAAAAAAGTCGTTGCATTGATCAAATTAGCTTTACCCGCAGGTAAGGCAAACCCAGCACCCCCCGTTGGTCCTGCATTAGGTCAACATGGTGTGAATATTATGGCATTCTGTAAAGAATATAACGCCAAAACAGCAAATCAGGTTGGGATGATTATTCCTGTCGAAATTTCTGTTTTTGAAGATCGTAGTTTTACTTTCATTCTTAAAACTCCTCCTGCTTCTGTGTTAATCAAAAAAGCGGTAGGTGTTGAAACTGGTTCAAAAGAACCTAATCGCATTAAAGTCGCAAAAATTACTCGGGATCAGTTACGAGACATTGCTCAAACCAAAATGCCAGACTTGAATGCTAATGACATTGAAGCTGCTATGAAAATTATCGCTGGTACTGCCCGTAATATGGGTGTTACCGTAGTTGATTAAAAAAAACAACAATTTTATACCCACGAACCCAACTAACACATAGTTGAATATAAAAGAAATTTTATTCTGGGGAGAGGTATTATACAACCACAAAGGTCATATTTTGAAGCCACAGAACCTCTGTAACGCTGATAACTGACCACTAAAAGTATAACTTCGTTATTTTACCCAAGGAGATACATAACGTAAATGAGTAAAAAAGTAAGTCGTAGATATAAAGAGGCGGCTTCTAAGGTGGAAGCCAAAGCCTATCAGCCTTTAGAAGCATTACAATTATTAAAAGAAATTGCTACTGCTAAGTTTGATGAAACGACAGAAGTTCATATCCGCTTAGGGATTGATCCTAAATACACGGATCAACAATTGAGAACTACTGTTAGTTTACCTAAAGGTACAGGGCAAACTGTCCGAGTAGCCGTAATTACTAGAGGTGAACAAGTAAAATTAGCTGAGTTAGCTGGTGCTGATATTGTTGGGGAAGAAGATTTAATCGACGAAATTCAAAAAGGAATGATGGATTTTGATGTTTTAATCGCTACTCCCGATATGATGCCTAAAATCGCTAAATTAGGTCGTGTTTTAGGTCCTAAAGGTTTAATGCCTTCTCCTAAAGGTGGTACTGTTACTACTGATTTGGCTGGGGCTATTAATGAGTTTAAAGCTGGTAAATTAGAATTTCGTGCGGATCGTACTGGTATTGTCCATGTACTTTTTGGTAAATCTTCTTTCCCTACTGAGGATTTATTATCTAACTTAAAAGCAATACAAGAAACCGTTGATCGTCAGCGTCCTTCGGGTGCTAAAGGTCGTTACTGGCGTAGTGTATATGTTTCTTCTTCTATGGGGCCTTCCATTGAAGTTGATATTAATTCTTTAAGAGATCTTAAATTAAACGATTAATTTTTGTCCCCTTGCCCCAACTTTGGGGCATAAAAAAGTCCCCATTATAGGGAATTTAGGGGCTTTTAACAGTTAACAAAAAATTACTTAAATTTCTTAAACTTACTCATTTATTGAGCTAGACTAGAACAATGAGTAAATTATCTATTTCTGAAGCCACAAAATTAAAAGGTGTTAGTACCTCAACCCTGAGAAGATGGGAAACAGACGCTAATTTATAAAGCTCAAAAGTTCATAATTTTATGATCGAAACCTTACAATCGAGTCTCATTATTTCCTGTCAAGCGCCTAGTGATTCACCGTTACATAATCCAGATATTATTTCAGCCATAGCCAAAGCCTGTGTTAACCAAGGGGCAAAAGGTTTAAGAATTGATAGCCCTAGTCATATTAGAGCGGTTAAGCAATTATTACCAGATATTCCCGTTATCGGTTTATGGAAACAAATGGGACTTAATTCTTCTGTATATATTACTCCTCGTTTTATGGATGCCCTAGCGGTAAGTGAAGCAGGAGCTGATATTATAGCCATTGATGCCACTCAAAGAAGTCGTCCCCATGGGGAGACGTTCGCAGAAATTATCACTCAAATTAAGGAAAAACTAGGGAAGTTGGTAATGGCTGATATTGATACTCTCGAAAATGCCATCGCTGCTTCTAATGCTGGGGCTGATTTTATTGGTACAACTCTTTATGGTTATACAGAAATAACACAGGATTTGATACCCCCTAGCTTTGAATTTATCGAGAAATTAGTCAAAACTATCGATAAACCAATTATTTGTGAAGGAGGAATTAAAACCCCTGAAGAAGTAAGAAAAGCCCTTGATTTAGGGTGTTTTTCCGTGGTAGTAGGTACGGCAATTACGGGTATTGATTTATTGGCTCAAAAATTTGTCAAAATAACATAAAAATTAATAGTTTAACTCAATTTGAATCCCGTTGCTCTTTCTCCTATCTTCCACGATCTGAGTAAAAATTAATATTGTATGACTTTGTAAACCGTTGCACCATTTTGATAAAAAGTTTGATAATAGATCCCTGCACAGTCGTAATACTGAATATTGCCTTGTTGAATCATTTTACATCCATCAGGGAGATAGTTAACCACTACCCCTACTGGGGGTGAACTAATGACATAGCCACCATTACTGGGTTGCATATAAACTCCATCGGAATAGATATAAGAAGTTGAGCCAACATAAACAGTATCATAGTAGGGGGGAGGAGTACTCACACTAGCACCGATGGCTAATCCTGCCGTTAATCCTGCTAATCCTGCCCAAGCACCCCATCCAGGAGGGGCATAGTAGCCTCCGCCATACCAACCGCCACCGTACCAATTATCGTTGACAAAATCTTGACGGCTATCTTGACGATTTCCAGCATTGTTTTGACGATTATCTTGACGATTTCCAGCATTGTTTTGACGGTTATCTTGACGATTCCCCATATTGTCTTGACGGTTTCCTTGATTTTGACTGCGGTTATCTTGACGATTACCTTCAGCATCACTGCGGTTAGTTTGTCTTTCTCCCTGATTAGTTTGACGATTATCTTGTCGATTGCCCTGACTAGCTTGACGATTACCTTGACGGCTTTGGGAGGAGTTACTAAAATTACCACGATTTTGTAAACTGGTACTACTACCTACTCGTGGAGATGCACCACCACCTATTGAAGCATTACTTCTTGAACCTGAACTTCTCGAACCGCTTGATCTTTGTACACTGCTAGTTCTAGCACCACCACCACCTCGGCTTCCACCACCGCCACCCCTGCCACCGCCACCACGTCCAGCGTAGGCGAAATCGGATAAAACAGTGAAGATGGTTAAAAGAAGCGCCATCGTAAAAATAAAGGGTTTATGGGATAGTTTCATGATTTTACTCCTGTAAATATAAAGTTTGTTTATCGATTCCCCCCAACCCCCCTTAATAAGGAGACTACTGAGTAGGGGGGCATTGCCCACAAATGTCTCACAGGCAAGATGCCTGTTTTACGGTTCAGAAGGCAATATTTCCACCTTGAAGTTATCTTCAGAGGGTTTAAAAGTAAAGGTATCTAGAGCAAAAGACGGTTTAAAGTTCCAATTAGAAAATAACACCGTATATTGAGGGGAATTTGGTAAATTTTTATAGGTGACGATCGCCTTTTTGATGAGAGGAGGATCATTTTGACTAATCCACACTTGTCCATCCCAATCATCGGTAACAATCAGTATATGATCCGTTTCCTCTCGATTAACTAAGTTACTGCCAATGTATAAAGGTTGTTCTACAACATTATCTAGGATAACACAAGGATTAGTGGTAAATAGGTTAGCCATGGGAATAGTAAAACCCAACTTTTCCTCAATGGTGTTCAGCATTTCATCTATATTGGCTGGTGCTTCTTTAGAGGCAAAAACCTTCAAACTAGGAGAAAACAAGGTAATGGTTTTACCATCATAATAAAAACTTCGATTACCCTGATCCGCTACGGTGTCAACTCTTACCATATTTGGTCTTTGGGCTGAAACTTTTTTGTAACCGCTATATTGAACTTTTGATCCCGATGTGAGAACGTTGTCATAGGTAATATCCATTTCGACACTGATGGATTGTTGATTCTTGAGAAAATCACAGACTTGGGTGAATAATTCTTCCGTTGTCATGGATGGTGTGTTTGTAGCCATAACTGGAATATTTTGAGCCTGTATTTTCGGTGCTAAATCTAAACCAAAAGTTACACAAAGAGTAACAGTTAATAAAAGGCGAGAATAATTCATAGGTTTATATGTAGTTAATAAAATTATTTATGGGTAAAGATCAGGAAAAGTCATTATTTTTCCAATTTTTTAAATTAGAGCAACTATCATTGGATAACTACCAGCTTAGCTATCTAAAACTTTCTTTTCAAAGGTTTTAATGACAATATATAAAATAGGTGCGATCGCTAAACTTAATACTGTAGCCACCAGATAACCCCCAAAACTTACAGTACCGATGGACCAACGACTTAACGCCCCTGCACCCCCTGCCGTCATCAAGGGAATATATCCCACAATACCAGATAGAGAAGTCATCATAATGGGGCGAAAACGAGATTTAGCGGCGGCGATGGCAGCTTGGGTAAATTCCAAACCTTGCTCGACAAATTCGTTAGCACTTTCCACAATCAAAATAGCGTTTTTCGATGCCATGCCAATTAACATCAATAACCCCACTTGAGCGTAAATGTCGTTACTGATAACGGGCCAAAATCCCCCCTCTTGTAAAAGATTTGCTCTTAACCAGATTGCTAATAATGCCCCTAAAGTGGACAAAGGCACGGTAAGCATGATAATGGTAGGATCGATGTAGCTTTCATATTGGGCCGCTAAAACAAGGAATACCAACACAAAACCTAAACCGAAAATTATCGCCGTTGCACCTCCTGCGGATAATTCTTCTAAAGCGCTACCCGTCCACTCATAACCGAAACCATTAGGTAAAGTTTCTTTTGCCACTTCTTCCATTACTTTGATAGCTTGACCTGAACTATAACCACTAGCAGGGGCGGCTTGAATTTTGATAGCGGGATAAATATTGTAATTAGTTAGGGTAGGAGGATAATTAATGTCTTGTATGGTGACAAGGTTACTGAGTTGTACTAATTCACCATTACGAGATTTAACATAAAGATTCTCAATATCCGAAGGATTGGCTCGAAATTCGGGTTTCATTTGGGCATAAACTCGATATTGACGGTTAGCAAAAACGAAGTCATTAACATAACGAGAACCGATATAGGTTTGCAAGGTGTTTAACACTTCAGATACATCCACATTCATGGCGTTAATTTTATCTCGATCAAGATTGATTTCCTGTTGATCTGTGTAAAATGTAAATGGAGTAAAGACGTTTTGCAATTCGGGGCGTTTATTAGCACTAGCGATATATTTTCGTGCTACTTCGATCATGTTTTCCATGGGTAAACCGCTTCGATTTTGCAACTGAAACTCTAAACCCCCTGTAGCACTTAAACCATCTACGGCAGGAGCATTAATTGCCACTACTTTTGAGCCTGTCATTTTAGTTCTCAAATCCTGATTAAGATTTCTTAATAACCCAAAGGCTGACTGCTCAGGGTTTGATCGTTCTTCCCAAGGCTTCAGACGGGTAAAGAAAAGATATTTATTGTAGTTATTACCTTCAAAACTTGTTCCTGCGATGCCTAGATAACCTTTTACTTCGGGAATATCTTTGAGAATATCATTCACTTGGGCAACTTCCTTGTTGGTATAGTTTAAAGAAGTATTAGAAGGAGAATTACCCAAGATAAAAAAGTATCCTTGATCTTCTTCAGGGATAAAACCAGAGGGAATAATGCTATACATAAATACTGTTGCCGCTAATCCCCCCACAAAAATGATCATAATTACTAATTTTATGTTAGTTAGGGTGGTGATTAACTTACCGTAAAGATTTTCAATCCAACCAAAAACGGTGTTAAAAAGACGGAAAAACCAACCGAATAAGAAATTAATAGTTCGATCAAGGGGATCAGGAGAGGCATTTTTTGGGCGTAAAATCAAGGATGCCAGAGTAGGGGAAAGAGTGAGGGCGTTAAAGGTAGAAAAAACAATGGCTGCGGCTAAAGTTATGGCAAATTGACGATAAACAATCCCTGTTGTACCCGGGAAAAAGGCTACGGGAATAAATATCGCTAACTGACTCAACGCCGAAGCGACGATGGCACCTCCTAATTCTTCCATAGCATCGAGGGAGGCTTGTAACGGTCTCATTCCTTGAGACATTTTGACTTGCACCGCTTCCACAATTACCACCCCATCATCTGTCACCGTACCGATGGCTAAAATAATCCCGAATAGAGTTAACAAATTTAATTCCAATCCGAAACTTAAAACTACCGCTAATGAACCGATCATCGCTACAGGCATGGCAATAGCTGGAATAATCGCTAAACGCCAATTTTGCAAAAAGATCATGATGGTAATAATGGCATAAATAATCGCTTCAAAAGTATTACTCTTAACATCATCGATGGCAACGGTAACAAAATCTGTGGTATCAAAAGCCACATCAACTTTTAAGCCAGAGGGGAAACTATTTTGCAATTCTGTAATCTTATTTTTAATGGCTTCTCCTGTAGCTAAAGCATTTGTGCCGGGTAATTGATAGATAGCGAAACCAATGGCAGGTTCACCATTGTAAATTGCTGAAGTGTCGTAATTTTCAGCACCTAATTCTATTTTGCCTACATCCCTAAGTTTAATTAAAGTACCGTTATCCCCAACTTTTACCACCAATTCTTCCGCTTCTTCGGGAGTTCTGAAACGTCCTGAGCTACGAAGGGGAATTTCAAACTGTTGTTCGGGAAGGGAAGGCTCTTGACCAATACGCCCTGCTCCAACTTGTAAGTTTTGATTTTGAATAGCTTGAACCACATCACTAGCACTGAGATTTCGAGAGGCTAACTTGTAAGGGTCTAGCCATATACGCATAGCGTATTTACGTTCACCAAAAACCGTAATTGAACCTACCCCAAAAATACGTTTAATTTCATCGGTGACGAACAAATCAACGTAATTACTAATAAAAACAGGATCATATATGGATTTTCCTTCGTCATTTTTATCGGCATAAAAAGCATAGGCTAACAGGATATTGGGAGAGGCTTTATCTACTTTTACCCCTGTTTGCTTAACGGAATCTGGTAATTTTGGCTCTGCTAAAGATACTCTATTTTGAACGTTAACTTGTGCTTCATTTCGATCAATACTGGTGGGAAAGGCTACCGTAATATTAGAAACCCCGTCATTACTGGTATTAGAGCTAATATATTTCATATTCTCCACCCCATTAATTTCCCGTTCGATAATTGTGGTGACGGTATTGACAGTGGTTTGAGCATCTGCACCATTATAGGAGGCGGTAACTTTGACTTGGGTGGGTGCAAGTTGGGGTAATTTGGCGATGGGAAGTAACGGAAGAGCGATCGCCCCTGCTAAAACGATGACTAAAGAACAAACTGTTGCTAAAACAGGTCTTTTAATGAAAGTATTGGAGATACTCATTGAGAAGATACTTATTTATAAAAAAACATTGAAATTAGTTGCTGAAATTAAATAGAGTTATTTTTTTTGACTTATCATTAAAGTGTCATCGAATTTTTAGTAGAGCAGAACAGAAGTATTTAAGACAGGCAATAAATGACTAAAAGCAGGTACTTGAATTTAAGCACCTGAATTAACAATTATTTATTTCTCGAAAATCCTAACCTAGTTTGTTCTTTCTTATTTTGTATCATTTTCAACACACTTAAGGGTACGCACGATGGCTGCTGCGGTGTAATCTCTATGAGCAGGTTTATTAGGAGCAAACTTCTTACCTTTTTCGTCCAGGGGTGAAGCAATCTGACAATAAGCTGACATCTGTAATGTTAACTGTTGATTATAACCAGAGACATCGGAAAAATTGATGGGTTGTTGAGTGGGAGTCAAGGCTGGAGAACGTCCCGCTTTTACTTTCAGCATTTCCGCCGATTTTCTCAGGAAGTCCACTAACTCACTACGAGTAATATTCTCCGTCGGGCGAAACTTACCTGTTAGCGTACCTGTAGGAAAAATATTCCACTGTGCCCAAGCAATTTTTTGAGCACTCCAGCGATCGCTAGGTACATCAGTAAAAAGACGAACAGGACGAGTGGGTTTAGCATTAAGATCTACCGTAGTCATAGTACTTATCGCATCAACAATTATCGATATAGCTTGTTCTCTGGTAACAGGTTTATTTGGGGCAAAAGTACCATCAGGAAATCCTGCAATAATTTTTAATTCCCACGCCCTGATAATTTCCGATTTATAAACATTTTTCTCAATGTCACTGAAGGGGAGAGAGGACTGTTGAGGAGCAGAATTATTAGTATTTTCCATCTGAGCTATTTGATGGATCTGAGGAATTTGGGCTAAACTAATAGAACTACAACAGACCAACGCTGATATGGTGAACGTTGTAAGTTTTAATTTGGTTAAAAATTTCATGAAGTTAACAAGTTAAAAATTGTGAATAAAGGTAAAACTTAAGGTCAAGTTATCAGTAAAGTGTCTTGACTTTTGAACACTGTATAAGCCTCCAATAATCATTATCAGTTCAATACCAATACTATGGTTATCATTTCGTGCCAAATATGTTAAAAAATATAAATAAGCAAGGTAAAAGTTTGATCGTCAAAAGCAGTGTTTAACCTATGATATGGTTATAGAAATAGATGATCGCTATGAGGTGAACGAAATTTTGGTTGGGAGGAGTTTATGAGGCAAAGTTAAATGGGCAAAGGTT
>JAACUG010000054.1:18776-23166 GCA_009993045.1 Cyanobacteria bacterium CG_2015-22_32_23 | reverse complement strand
TGGTATTTTTAGTATCTGGATTAAGTTATAGGGTAAAATACGACAACTTACTATCTTCTTCCCACCCCTTTTTTCGCTCACCCGTCATAAACACAAGTACCATCCTCAAACACCCTGTTAAACAAAGCATCTTGGTAATATTCATTACCGTTTTTATGGTCTTTGGGATTCAAGTCAATGAAATACATACCTTCATTATTTTGATAGTCAAAGGGATCTAACTCTCGGAAAAATCCTTGTTCATTGATAATACCAAACTTCAGAGTTTTGCCGAAAGTAAGCTCACGAAGTGTTCTCTGACGCTCAGGGGGATAAATAGTAAGTAACATCAACATCAGAAATTTTTGTAAACTCTTCGCTCTTTGAATCTCATCTTTTGAAGATTTCTGTAAATATTGCTTATTGTTTTTTCCTGTAACTAAACTCTCATAGAATTCATGGTCAAAATCAGCTTTGAGGGACTTCATGACTATGATAACCTCATCGTAATTTAACACAATAGGTTTCACCTTCCTTCCCTCCATGTCTTCAGCACATCGATGTCTCAATACCCTTAAAGCACAGATAAATTCAATATCCTCGTAATTACTATATCTACGCTTATTGGTAATTCCTTTATAATAAAACTTGCTTAGAGCAATGAGACTATCAATATAATTTTGAGCAGTACCTGCGGAAGTGATACCATAGTCTTCAAAAAACTGTTCTAGCCATTCAAGACGTTCATCAGTTTTCTCCATGGCTTCATCTCGTTTCTCACCCTCTTTGATATATCTTTCCTCTGGGGTTTGGCATTTTCTGACTCTGGTATCAACTATCGGGATAATAGAATTAAGGCTTATGTCTTCAATGGTTAAACGATCGTTCTGTAAGTATTCCCATCCTAGTAAGCGATAGTATAATTCTTTAATCTTACGAATAGTTATATCTCGTCTTGTTTTTTCCAGAAAATCAAGGGTGTGATTAAATTCGGTTTCTAATCTCTCCCATTGACTATCAAGGATAAATTGTATTTCTTTTTCACTTCGTTCTGGGTATTTCTCCTCTAAACGATCTCGGAGCCTGATTTTATCAATACGAATAGTCTTCTTCGCATTAAAGGGTTTTTTGCCTTGTTTTAGCTGTTCTTGAACATAGCCTTTTTTGATAACTGGTTGACGGGGGGAATATGCCTGTAATAAAACTTGAGGTTCAATAGCGGGAGTATTAAGTTGTTCTTTAATGTAAGTCAAACCTTTACAAAAATAGCTTTTCCTTTTACTATCAACCTTACTCTTAACTAAAATTGAACCTTTCTCAAAACATTGTACAGCGTCATCAAAATCAAAATTTTCGTCAATGATGATTTTGTCTAAAATGTTTTCCATCCTTGCCATAACTATCTTGGTAGCACGTTTCTGTGCCGTTTTTTTTCCTTCTATACCTCTAGCATATTCACAGAGAAAAACAGACTTGATATTAGCCCCTTTTTCGGGATTATCAGTACAGCATTTTTGTAACCAAGAAAGCATACTATTTGCCGTAGGGTTCGGATTAATAAATTTGATGCTCATTATTTTTACCTCTAGTTAATGTTCGTAAACTGGGTATCCCTTTAAATATAAAAGATACCTTCTTTTCTTGTCTTTATTATATACGATTAATTGTTTTATATAAAATAGAACCCTATTGAGGTTCTATTTTATATATTTTAGAAAATTTGAAAAAAGTAAAATCCTATAACTATTTAATAGCAATATTTTAAGGGCTTTTAATCAATCAATTATTGCTAAAAAGTCGTATAAAAGCTCAAAATTGACTCGTAGGAGTTCGTAAAGTAGAGCTAATGTACGTTAGTTGAGGTTTACTATTGATCATGGACATAGAAAGTTCGTATAAAAAAATTGAATTTCTACGAGTCTATTTTTTTGTCCTTTTTGATCAGATGAGAATGTCCATACCTGTCCATCAAAATCAAGTCGATGAGGGTTGAGGCACTAATATCCAGTTGTTTGGCTTCCTCTAATAGTTTTTGATAATTAGAGGGCATGATTGTCCAGTTACATCGTTTGCTTTTAGCTTCGACAAAATTAAGCATAGGTTGCCCTTTCTTACATTTAATGGTGCGTCGTCGCAAGATTTCTGCGTATTCTTTGATGCTTTTCATGACTATTTTTATAAACTCTTTTCACCTCTAATTTTCTCATATTGCCTTGTTCGTCAAAAAATCCTGCCCGATTAAAAGACTAGACATTATGTATAGAAATTTGTTAGCATTTTGGTTTAAACTAATCTCTATACTATAGATAGACATTTATGATGAAAAAGGATAAATTAATTACCATTCGAGTAAACGAACAGATTAGAGACAAATTTAATCAATGGTGCAATGAACAAGGATTATCAGCCAGTGAATTTCTTTATAATATCATTGAAGACTGTGTTAGTGGAAACTATGAAATGTCTAGCAATAATAAGGAGAGGAGTAATAAAATTGCTAGACAAAGACTGATAGCGTTAGAGGCTAAGTTAGAAAAAATGTCTAGCCAAATCGCTAGTGTGATACAGAGGTCACAAGAGGAAGCAATCTCGTTAGTATCTGCTTTACAACAACCACAGCCTAATTTTGACATTACCGACAAAGTCAAAGTTTTAGAAAAGCAAATTGCGGATGTCTCATGTCAAGGTGAGAATATATCTAAACTGATAGATGATAAGCTAGACAAAAATGATTTAGATGGTTTAGTAGAAAGTAAAATTCATTCCATTTTCGATGTGGATAGTCTATATAAAACACTAGACAATAAACTAGACACTGAGCAAGTAGAAGTCTTGGTAGAAAGTAAAATTGATTCCCTATTCAACTTTAATGAGCTATCAGGAAAGCTAGACAATAAACTAGACACTGAGCAAGTAGAAGTCTTGGTAGAAAGTAAAATTGATTCCCTATTCAACTTCAATGAGCTATCAGAAAAGCTAGATAGTAAGCTAGACAAAGATGAATTGGAAGCCTTAGTAAAAAGTCAACTTGAGTCTATTCTGATGGAAAGTAATTTAGTGAAGCAGATAGAGAATAAGCTATACAATACAATAGACAAGCAGGAAGTACAAACTTTAGTCAAAAGTCTAGTTGACTCTAGTTTATTAAATCAGGATAGTCTATTGAAAGTGATAGAGAAAATGATAGACGATAAGTTGATTAATCAAGTTTATCTTCCCCTTGAGGTTGCTGACGAGGTAAGTATAGATAATCTTGGGGACATTTCGTCAAGGGCAAATCAGGAAGTAACTTCTAATAATCCTGATGATATTTCTTCAACGGGAAATGAGGAGGAAAGTATAGACAATCCTGATGATATTTCCTCAACGGGAAATGACGAGGCAATAATTGAAAAGACTGATAACCAGAGTGAAAATGCTGAAGAAGTTAGTCCAGAGAAAGAAGTTTCTCTGGAGGTAGAATCTGAAGAAAGTATAGCCGAAGCAATAGACAATGTTCAAGAGAGAAAGGAAAAAATACCTCTGGCTTTTCAAGAATTGCCTTTAGGGAAATTAAAGGTGACGGCTTTGGCTCAATCATTGGGGATTGCTCATAGTAAGTTGGGACGTATAGCGGAGGCGATAGAAAAGCAAAAAGAGCCAAATTTGGATTTTTTTCCCCAATTATGGGATTATGTTAGGTTAGACTTGGTCAAAGATGAAAATGATAAAGGTAAGACTAGAAGAGTATGGAGCAAGATTAAGTAACTAAGATAGTGATAGTTGTAGTAAGGAGAGAGATAATGACGCAAACAACAAAGGTTAAGATTTCGGTGGCAAATTTTGTTTTAGAGGCTTATCAAGGGGAGGAGGGTATTTTATTCACTCATCGTCAAATTGGTGAAGCTGTGGGTAAAACTAAGGAGGCTTCCCAACGATACATCAAAAAACGGGAATCGGAGTTACCACCTGCTATAAAGGCTAGTATTCCTGAGCGTAAGGGCTTGATTGCATTGACTCCATGGGAGTCGGCGAAGGTTTTTTGGCAATATCAAGCTGATATGGGCAATATCATCGCTCAAAATTTAATCAGGGCAATTGCTGAATTTGGGGTGACTGATTTCTCTATAATTCCATCACTTCCACCCCTTGAGGTTTCTAATTCTGTACCCAATCATCTCCTCGGTGATTCTCACGCTCTTCCCATGGCTATGTCGGTAACATTGGAAAAGGGTGACATTTCTCCTGTTATTAATACCATAACATCTGTCTCTAATACTTCTGATTCTCCTCCTCTATCAATCTCCTCCAAAGATTTGAAGGAAGCACAATCAACTTTACTAAATAGTAACTCTAAGGAAGCACAATCAACTTTACTAAATAGTAACTCTGAGGAAACACAATCACCTTTAGTAAATAGTAACTCTGAGGA
>JAACUG010000054.1:0-18747 GCA_009993045.1 Cyanobacteria bacterium CG_2015-22_32_23 | reverse complement strand
TCTGAGGAAACACAATCATCTTTAGTAAGTAGTAATTCTAAGGAAGCACAATCATCTTTAGTAAATAGTAACTCTAAGGAAACACAATCACCTTTAGTAAGTAGTAACTCTAAGGAAAGACAATCATTTCATAACTCTAATGAGGTAAAATTAATCGCTGATGGTATTGAAGTAGCGGCAGGATGGATGTTAGAGGCTGGTATTGACAAGAGGGCGATCGCTTCGTGGAAGTTAAAGGAATTAGCAAAACAGATACCAGCGTTAGAAGGAGTGATAAGTTCGGCACTTGAAATTATTACAAGTAATAGTAATTCACCTAGTGGGATGATAGTTAGTCAGTTGGCTAAGGAGTTATCCAGTAAAATGGGAACTAAAGTGACACCAGCGAAGGTAAATCAAGCCTTACATGATTTGGAGTTGCAGGATTGGGCTAAACCAGGGGTAAACCGTGAAAGAAAGTTAACCACGAAAGGGCAAAAGTATGGGGTGGCTTTGTTAACGACTTCTGCCGATGGTTGGCAAGGCGCTCAACTGCGGTGGTATGATTCTGTTATTCCTGTGCTGTGTCAATTTTTCGAGGGATAAAGCATCAGGATTATGAGGTTTTGGGTGGGTTAAGAGTATCTTGTTTTGTCAATAAATAAGGAATGAGGATTAGGAAAAGCAACCACCAGAGACAGATTAAAGTGAAAAACAAAGCAGTTAACCAGATGAGCTGAAATAATAGCCAACTACCTCCGATAATAACGATTCCTGTCAGTATAATTGACCAAGGTTGACACCACCAAGGCTTATATTTCCAGATTGATGACGATGACATAATTACCTTAATAAGAGTGGGTTAGTAAATTTACAGGGGAAAAACGGTTAACGTTTCGATAACAGTAATTAGTTTATCCCACATTCGCTCAATCGTTTAGAGAAGGGAAAGTTATTGTGATTTGCACTAAACTACACCTACCTTGCTTCCTACCCAAAGAAATGCTTTTTACTGGCTAAAAGTATGGTAATATACTTTAGAGTAGTGCTATCCTTAATTAAATGGCGAAATTAGCGCAAAAAAAAGCAGATACAGAAAGTTTTGAGCAAAAACTCTGGAAAACCGCCGATAAGCTCCGTAAAAATATTGATGCGGCGGAATATAAGCATATTGTTTTAGGTTTAATTTTCCTGAAATATATTTCAGATGCCTTTGAGGAATTATACCAAAAGCTAATTAAAGGAGAGGGAGAATACGCAGGGGCAGATGCAGAAGATAAAGACGAATATGTAGCCGAAAATGTCTTTTTTGTTCCCTTAAAGGCACGGTGGGCTTTTATTCAGGCTCAAGGGAAGCAACCTAATATTGGGCAAATTGTCGATGAGGCAATGGATTTAATCGAGAGGGAAAACTCCAAAAGGTTAAAAGGAATTTTGCCAAAGGTTTTTGGTCAACAAAAGCTCGATTCTGCGTCTTTAGGTGGGTTAATTGACTTAATAAGTAAAATCACCCTTGGTGATGCCCAAGCACAGGCTCAGGACGTTTTAGGTCGGGTTTATGAGTATTTTTTGGGTCAATTTGCCTTGAATGAGGGCAAAAATGCAGGGCAGTTTTACACCCCTGAAAGTATTGTGCGGTTGTTAGTAGAGATGTTAGAGCCTTATTCTGGCAGGATTTTTGATCCCTGTTGTGGGTCTGGTGGTATGTTTGTTCAAAGTGAAAAGTTTATAGAAGCTCATCAAGGGCGTTTAGACGACATTTCCATTTATGGGCAGGAAAGCAACGAGACTACTTATAAACTCTGTCGGATGAATCTTGCTATTAGAGGGATTGATGGCTCGAATATCAAATGGAATCCTGAAGGTTCATTTCTCAATGATGCCCATAAGGATTTAAAGGCGGATTTTGTCATTGCTAACCCCCCTTTTAACGACAGTGATTGGAGTGGGGATTTATTAAAAAATGATGGCAGGTGGCAATATGGTATTCCTCCTGCTGGTAATGCTAATTTTGGCTGGGTGCAACACTTTCTCTACCATTTAGCGCCTACAGGTAGGGCTGGTTTTGTCCTCTCTAATGGTTCGTTGTCTTCTAATACCAGTGGTGAGGGGGACATCAGAAAAGCGTTAGTAGAAGCTGATTTAGTGGATTGTATTGTCATGTTGCCCACTCAGCTTTTCTATAACACGGGGATTCCTGCTTGTTTGTGGTTTATGAGTCGTGGTAAAAGTAACCCTCTCCCAAAGGGCGAGGGAGTAACAAGTCGTAAGGGTGAGGTGTTATTTATTGATGCTTCGGAGTTGGGCTATATGGTAAACCGTAAAAATCGGGCTTTCACCTATGAGGATATAGCGAAAATAGCTGATACTTACCATCAATGGAAGAAAAAACCCTCACCTCCAACCTCTCTCCCACAGAGCGAGGGGAAAATGCCCTCACCCCCTGCCCCTCTCCCACGAGGAGAAGGGAGTTATAAGGATGTTAAGGGTTTCTGTAAGTCGGCAACTTTGGCAGACATTGAAAAGCATAATTTTGTGTTGACACCAGGGCGTTATGTGGGCATCCCTGACGAGGAAGACGACGGTATTGCTTTTGAGGAAACGATGGAGATTTTAACTAAGGAGTTGGCAATGCAAATGCGAGAGGGTTTAGCTTTGGATGAGGAGATTAAACTACAATTAGAGAAAGTGGGTTTTGCTCTGGAGGTGGACTAATGACTATAACTGAATTAAGACAAAATATTTGGCAACGTTTGGAAATGATGGAAGGGGAAAAACTAACCGCTGTTGTGGACTTTTTGGATAGTTTAGATACTTCTTCATCTTCTCAAAATCATGAGCTGGAAATGGGCAAGTCTGAGAAAAAAGATTTTTGGTTCGCTTTACAAGAGTTTCGTAGTCGAGTGGATTTAGAATCTCTTGATGATGATACTTTTGATAATTTACGGGATAAATCACCAGGTAGAGATGTTATTTTATGAGCCTAAAATATTTATTAGATACTAATATTATTTCGGAAGCAAAACGTCCTTTACCCAATGAAAATGTCACTCAAAATATTAAATTATATTCTCAAGAAATAGCCACTGCTTCGGTGGTTATTAATGAGCTATTATTTGGTATTTTACGATTGCCAATTTCTAAAAAACGTCAAGATTTAGAGGATTATTTAGATAATGTTATTATAGCTAATATGCCTATTCTTGACTATGACTTAAAATCGGCTCAATATCACGCTCAAGAAAGGGTAAGGTTATCTAAAATTGGTAAAACTCCTGCTTTTGCTGATGGACAAATTGCTAGTATTGCTTTCTCTAATGATTTGATTTTAGTTACTAATAATGTTAGTGATTTTGCAGATTTTAATGGTTTAACAGTTGCTAATTGGTTTGAGGGTTAAATATTTATGTCTTTACGGGATTTGTTAATAGAAAAACGCCAAGAAATTTTGGATTTAGCTGATAAACATGGGGCTTTAAATATACGAGTGTTTGGTTCGGTAGTCAGGGGAGAAGATACCCCAGATAGTGATATTGATTTTTTGATTGATTATGATTCAACCAAGACTAGCCCTTGGTTTCCAGGGGGGTTATTAATGGATTTACAAGAACTTTTAGGGCGTAGGGTGGACGTTTTAACGGAAGATGGTATTAGTGCCTTGATAAGGGAGCAAATTTTGACGGAGGCTCAACCTTTATGAGTGGTGATAAGGATTTGATTTATTTACATCATATTTTAGAATGTATAGAAGTAGTGGAAGGCTACACGGCAAAAGGGAAAGATGATTTTTTTAATAATACTTTAGTACAGGACGGGGTTTTGCGTCGCTTACAAATTATGGCGGAATCAACTCAACGACTTTCTGACAGACTAAAAGCTCAAGCTCCAAATGTGGATTGGAGAGCTTTGTCGGGTTTTCGTAATATTCTAGTTCATGATTACTTGGGAGGAATTAGTTTAAGTCGAGTTTGGGATGCTGTAGAAAATAATTTGCCTATCCTCAAGCAAGAAGTGCAATTAATGTTAAATGATTTCGGCAAGGGTGAGGTTTAATTGATGAGTGAATCGAAACAAGTAATTTTAGGAAATATATTAGATTTTGAGTTGGCTAATAGTTTATTGAATCAGGCTCAAGTCTTTGTTAACGAGATTAAGCAATATTTGGTAAAAGTGGGGTTTGAAATATGAGCGAGTGGCAAAAAATAAAAATTTCCCAAATCGCTGATTTTAATACTGAATCAGTTAATAAGAATTTCAATCACAATACTATTGAGTATATAGATACATCATCAGTTGAAGAAGGTCGCCTAGTAAATACTCAAAAAATATTACTGAAAGAAGCACCTAGTAGAGCTAAAAGAAGAGTAAAAGAAAATGATATTCTTATTTCTTCTGTTAGACCTAATCTAAAGCATTTTTATTTTGTTAATCACTGCAAAGACAATACTATTGTCTCAACAGGATTTGTTGTTATAACTCCAAAAAAGGGAACAGATCCGAAATTTTTATATTATTTACTAACAACTGATAGCTATACTCAATACTTAACACAAATTGCAAATAGTCATACATCAACTTATCCATCATTTAACCCTGATGTTATAGCTAATTCAGTTTTATCTATTCCCCCGTTAGATGAACAAAAGGCGATCGCATCCGTGCTTTCCTGTTTAGATGCAAAGATAGAGAACTTAAGGAAACAGAATGAGACACTGGAATCGATCGCACAGACATTATTTAAGCATTGGTTTATTGACTTTGAATTTCCTAATGATGACGGTAAACCCTATAAATCCTCTGGAGGGGAGATGCGATCGACCGAACTAGGCGAGATTCCTAAAGATTGGCGAGTTGAAGGTTTAGATTCTATTGCTGACTTTTTAAATGGATTAGCCTTACAGAAATATCCGCCAGAAAACGAAAACGTATTTTTACCTGTAATCAAAATTAGAGAGCTAAAATCAGGCATAACTAATAATACAGACAAAGCGAATAAAGATATACCTAGTCAATACATTATTGATAATGGAGATGTTATATTTTCTTGGTCTGGTACTTTAGAAGTAGTTATATGGTGTTTTGGAAAAGGAGCTTTAAACCAGCATCTATTTAAAGTAACATCTAACAAATATCCTAAATGGTTTTATTATCAGTGGACATTACATCATCTAAGTAATTTTCAGGCGATCGCAAAAAGTAAAGCAACCACAATGGGACATATACAAAGAAAACATTTAACAGAGGCTTTGTGTTGTATTCCAACAGATAAACAACTTAGGTTTTTTGATGGAATATTAACACCCATTCTGAATAAAAAAATACGAAATTCACTACAAATTCAAACATTAACAAAAACCCGTGATGAATTGTTACCTAAGCTAATGAGCGGACAGATAAGAGTGAAGGAGTGAAAATGAAGCTACCTAACCCAGAGATGACCTTAATTGATGATAATAAATTAATTGGTTATTCCCTAAATATAAATCATTCAGACGGACAACATAAAGCTAGGGTTTTTAAATCAGCATTAAACCTAACTATTGACAATGTAGAAGAATTAAAAATCGCTTTATTTAACGCCGTCAAAAAATACGAAGCCATACCAGATAAAATTAATCTCTACGGGCAAAAATATATTATTGACTTTCCCCTAACCAGAGAAGGTAAAACTGCTATAATTCATAGTGTCTGGATCGTGAGAAACGATGAAAACTTCCCTCGTTTAGTCACCTGTTATCTACTTTAAGGAGCAAAAAAAACATGAAACTTTTAGATGTCGTAGCATTATTAGAAGACTTGCCAGAAATTAATCTTTATCGTGGACAAGTAGGCACGATCGTTGAAGAATACGAAGCAGGAATATTTGAGGTAGAATTTTCAGATAGTACAGGGAAAGCCTATGCCTTAGAAATGTTAACAGAAAAGCAACTAATGATTTTATATCATGCCCCTTTAAGTCCAGAAAAAATACTTATTTCTGCTTAATAATTATTGATAAAAGTATTATGATTAAACTATATCAAAGAGTATCCCTTAATCAAAACTTCCCCGAATATAACTTGAGAAAAGGAGATATAGCCACCTTTATTGATACCGTGCCTCATCCCGAAGGCGGAGAAGAAGGCTATGTTTTAGAAATATTTAACGCCCTTGGAGAATCAATAGATGAAGTGATAGTGCCGAAAAGTGCCGTTAATCCCCTACAAGAAAACCAAATTCTCACCGTGCGCTCTTTAATCGAAGTTTAAAATATTCAATGATAACACCAGAACTATTTGATATTGTCGAATTAATCGTTAACCTACCCACACTAAATCAATTTATCGGTAATCAAGGAACAATAGTAGAATGTTTTGATGATGGTAAATATGAAATTGAATTTACCAACGAAGACGGCGAAACCATAGCCCAATGTGCCTTATCGGCTGATAAATTTATTGTTATTTGGCAGTCAAAAACTAAACAATGGGTGACTATTTCCGATAAAATTAATGCCGTTATTAACAACCTCTCAGAAGATAGAAAAAAGGAAGTATTGAACTTTGCAAGATTTCTCTATCTAGGAATATAAAAACATGATGAAAAAGAAAATATCTAACTTAGGGAAAGGTGATTATTCTGAGCTAAAAAACCAATTATTTAAAGATGAAACCGTAGATAGTCTTTATGACAAAATCAAAGCCTTTGAAAACACTAAAAAAGAAGATTAAGAATACTAAGCAGGAATATTTGAGGTAGGGAATTTTCAAACAATAAAGCACTAACAAATATATTAGTATCTATAACAACTCTAATCATTTTCTTCTGCTAAAATCTCCGCTAAAATTTCAGGAGTTAAACCTCTTGCCTGAGCATTTTTAGAAATTTCTGCCATAACATCAGTTAAACTTTTATTTGCTAAATTGTATTGAAAAAATAAGCTAATAATAGAACTTAATTGTTGCTGAGTTTCAGGTTTAGCAGATTCAAAAGCCTTTTTAATTTCTTCTGCCACAGGAATAGTAATTGTCGTCATAACTTTAACCTTTAACAATAGATTATTAAAAAAATATTCTATCATAAACTAATAGAAAACATATAAAAAGAAACAACTATGTATAACTAACATTACTGCAAAACATAGCGTTAATTTCCGAAGACTCATCATCAAAATCATCCGCCATCCAAATTTGCCCTTGCCATCCTCAAGCAGTGCGTGGCTTTAATGCCTCCTTATCTTAACCAGTGTGTGAACAGTTTTTCACTTTTTATGGCAAAATCGACACACTAAAGTATCATAGATAATAGCATTACGAATTGAACCTTTAGTATGGCGAAGAAATATATAACCGAAAATGAAATCGAATTATTTAACCTAGAATTATTAGCAAACTTAGGTTATGATTACCGTTGCGGTTATGACATCCAACCCGAAGACTCCCCTTCAATCACTATCCAAAGGGCTATCGGTGAGGGAGAAAGACAAACATTTGCAGACGTAGTGTTATCCCAATCCTTAGAAAACGCTGTTAGTAAAATTAACCCAAACATACCCCATGAAAGCCTAAAACAAGCTATTAGGGAAGTATTAAATATAGCAAGTCCAGATTTAATCAGTAATAACCAAAAATTCCATGAATACTTAACCGAAGGCATCACCGTTGAATATCAAAAAGACGGCGAAACCAGAGGGGAAAAAGTATGGCTGATTGATTGGCAAAACCCAGATAATAACCAGTTTTTAGCCGTTAATCAATTTACCATCATTGAAGATAACCATAACCGCCGCCCTGATATTATCTTATTTATAAACGGCTTACCATTGGTAGTAATTGAACTTAAAAACCCCGCCGACAAAAAAGCCGATATTTATAAAGCCTATAACCAACTACAAACCTATAAACGAGAAATACCAAGCCTTTTTACCTATAACGCCTTACTAATAATCTCCGATGGACTTACAGCCCGTGCAGGTTCACTTTCCGCCAACTATAACCGCTTCATGGCATGGAAAAACCCTTTAAATCAGAAAAACTGTAATACTTTAGATTTAACTAACCAATCAAATGACAAAACTTCTAGCACTTCTTACTTAGTTAACCAATCAAATGACAAAACTTCCGACACTTCTTACTTAGTTAACCAATCAAATGACAAAACTTCCGACACTTCTTACTTAAATAATCAGACTGGCAACGTAGTAAAACCTAACCCCAGTCAGAAAGAAGAAAATCGGACAGAATTAGAAATCTTAACGGAGGGGATGCTTAATAAAACTACCCTATTGGATTTGATACGTTGCTTCACCGTCTTTGAAGAAACCAAAACTCAAGATGTCAAAACCGATATAGTCACCATCAAGAAAACTAAAAAAATAGCCGCCTATCATCAATATTACGCTGTTAACAAAGCCCTTGAAAGCATTAAAAGAGCCTGTGGTATTTCCTCCTCCCATACCCTCGGTAACGGTTTTAAAGAAACAGTGTCGGGCGATCGCACAGCATCATTTAATGATAGCCCAGAAGCAGAAGGATTGAGAAAAAAGGCAAATAAAGGAGATAGGAGAGGGGGGGTAATTTGGCATACTCAAGGAAGCGGGAAATCATTGTCGATGGTATTTTTAGCAGGAAAACTGGTATTAGAACCCACCTTAAAAAATCCCACCATATTAGTTTTAACAGACCGTAATGACCTTGATGAGCAACTTTTTGACACATTTGCTGGATGTCGGCAACTATTGCGCCAAGACCCCGAAAAAGCCGAAAATAGAGAAGAAGTACAAACACTGCTTAAAGTAGCCTCTGGTGGTATAGTTTTTAGCACTATTCAGAAATTCGCCCCTAGCAATAACCTCTCCCCCTCCGAAGAAAATATATCTATTAATAACTCAAAAGAAACTACATTAGATAATAATTCACTAGAAAATATATCTATTAATAACTCAAAAGAAACTACATTAAATAATAATTCACTAGAAAATATATCTATTAATAACTCAAAAGAAACTAGATTAAATAATAGTACAAAAGAGAATATAACGGCGAAATATCCTACACTGTCAGATCGATCAAACATCATAGTATTAGCAGATGAAGCGCATCGTAGCCAGTATGGATTTAAAGCCAAACAAGCTGATGTAAAAGATAAATCAGGAAAAGTCATCGGCAAACAAACGTTATATGGCTTTGCCAAATATATTAGAGAAGCCTTACCCCATGCCACCTTTATCGGTTTTACAGGCACACCCATTGAACAGGTAGATAAAAATACTAAAGAAGTTTTTGGGAACTATATTGATATTTACGACATCGCCCAAGCGGTAAAAGATGGGGCAACTGTGCCTATTTACTATGAGAGTCGTTTAGTAAAATTACAATTAGATGACCAAGGAAAAGCCCTTTTAGATGAATTAGACGAAGATTTGCAGTTTGAGGATATGAATACTACCCAAAAAGCTAAGGCTAAAAGTACCCAAATTGAAGCCATAGTAGGCGCAACTAAAAGATTAGAAACCATCGCCCAAGATATAGTTAACCACTTTGGGCAAAGGCAAAAAGTGAATCAGGGTAAGGGGATGATAGTTACCATGAGTAGGCGTATAGCGGTTGATTTATACCAACAAATAATAAAAATACTCCCTGATTGGCATAATAAGGACCTCACCAAAGGTAAAATTAAAGTAGTAATGACAGCTAATGCTAGTGATGAGGAAAAGTTAGTTAAGCATCATACCAGTAAAGCAGATCGAAAAATCCTTGCCCAACGGCTAAAAGACCCTGAAAATGACTTAGAATTAGTGATAGTGTGTGATATGTGGTTAACAGGATTTGATGCCCCTTGTCTCCATACTATGTACATTGATAAACCTCTCAAAGGTCATAATTTGATGCAAGCAATCGCGCGTATTAACCGAGTGTATTTTGAGAAACAAGGGGGTTTAATAGTAGATTACTTAGGATTAGCCAGTGAACTAAAAAAAGCCTTGACTTTTTACGCAGAAAGTGGCGGAGAAGGACAACCCACCTTAGATCAAGAAGTAGCATTAGGATTATTACTTAGTAAAATTGAAATAGTAGAACAGTTATTACATGGATGTAAATATCAAGATTATTTCCAAGCCAACACAAGAGAAAAACTAACTATCCTCAAAAATGCTACGGATTTTGCCTGTAACCCAGACATCAAAGAAAGATTTTTAAGAGAAACTACCGCCCTATCAAAAGCCTATTCCCTAGCAGTACCCCATCCCCAGGCGATCGCTCAAGCCGAGAAAATCTCATTTTTTCAAGCCATCCAAGCCAGTATCTATAAACTTGAACCTAGTAATAATAACTCTGTTAGTAACGGTGAAATAGAAACCGCCATCCGACAAATAGTAGATCAAGCCATCGTTAGCGATACAGTAATCAATATATTTGAAGATGCTGGAATTAAAGATGCTGATATATCGATTATTTCCGATGAATTTATCGAAGAAGTACGGGGTATGGAACACCGCAACCTTGCCGTTGAATTACTGCAAAGACTTCTCAAGGATGAAATCAAAAACCGTCGCAAAATAAACCTAGTACAAAGCCGTAAACTATCGGAGATGCTAGAAGACAGCCTAAGACGTTACCATAACCACGTTATCAGCGTAACCGATGTCATCGAAGAATTACTTAAAATTTCCAAAGATGTCACCGAAGCCGATAAACGGGGGGAAGAATTAGGACTAGAAGCCTACGAATTAGCCTTTTATGATGCCCTTGCCCAAAATGATAGTGCCATTGATGTCATGGGAGTAGAAGAATTAAAACGCTTGGCGATCGCCCTAGTTAATCGTATTCGCCAGAATGCAAGTATAGACTGGAATATGAAAGAAAGTGTAAGAGCAAGAATGAAAGTAATGGTAAAAAGATTATTGAGAAAATACGGCTATCCTCCAGACATGGAAGCCTTAGCCATTGAATTAGTACTAGAACAAGCAAAAGTACTAACAGAGAAAGAATTAGACGGAAATTAGCAACGATTAATCTAGGGGCTGCCTTAACCATTATTCACTAACAATTCTCCTAAATTATTCAACCCAATATCAAGGGATAAACCTCGTAATTTTTCGGGTTGGGGATAATTAGTAAATACCCACATATTTAAGGGGCGTTCGATATAGGTTTCTAGTAAATTTTTGATTCTTCTTCCCCCAAATAATAAATTATTTCCTTCCTTCATTTTATTAGTTAAAAACTCCCCTATCGAATCATAAAAAGTGATGCTAAATTGATATTTATCTAAGGCATTTTTAGCTAATTGTTGTAAAAATTTATCACTAATTTGAGTAACAAAATCAGGGCGTAAAGTATCAAAAACTACGATATTATCTCCTAAACGATTTAATAATTCAGCCCTGCCAATACGGCTAGTAAAATACCAGTCAACTTCTTGTTTAAAGTGGTTTTCTACCTCCTCATAGGTGAGAATTTCCCCCTGTTGCGCCCTTTTCATAATTCCCTCACGGATAATTGTCCCAGTTTGTGGGTCTGACAAATCGGAAGCACCTATATTACTGGTAAAAATGATGGCGGTTTGGTTAAAATATGCCGTTTGCCCTTTACCATCAGTCAATCTGCCGTCTTCTAATATCTGCAAAAACTTATCTAATACTTTCGGATGTGCCTTTTCAATCTCATCAAATAAAAGAATACTATAGGGCTTTTCTAACACACGATTGGTTAATTGCCCTCCTTCCTCATAACCCACAAACCCCGGCGGTGCACCTGCTAATTTTTCGGCGGCGTGTTCTTCTTTGTATTCGCTCATATCGTAACGAGCAAAGGCTTTTTCATCCCCAAATACTAACTCGGTGACGGCTTTAGCTAATTCGGTTTTACCTACACCCGTAGGACCGACAAAAAAGAATATTCCTTTGGGTTTACCGCTATTACCGCTATTGCCTGTCATGGTTAAACCTACTCTGGCACTGGTTAACATGGTTGTCACTGCATCCACCGCTTTGGGTTGCCCAATGACTCGACTGGATAGCTGTTGTTGTGCTTGTCGCACTTTTTCGGGGTTAAGTTGCGCCCAAGGATCATCTTTTAAACCAAATTTGTAATAATCTACTATGCGCCAAACTTCTTTTAATTTGATGGGGATTGCCTGTTGATGGGATGTCAAACGCAAAGCATCTAAATCCATCGCCCGAAATCCGTCGGTTAAATCGGCAAATTCATCGGCTATCATCTCTAATTGTGAGGGGATAAGGTTTTCTCCTTGATAAAATTTGGCAAGGAAACGGAGGGCAAATTCTTTTCTTTCTTCTTTGTTGGGGTAAGAAATTTGAATTATATCCATAAAGGGATTGTGAAGGTGTAACCAATCGGGGACTCGTTTTAAGTCGTTGGCAATTATAATGATGGTGTTACGATAGCCTTGTAATTCCCCTTCCCTGATGACGGAGGCTTCTAATAAACATTTTTTGAGTAAGGCTAAGGGATTTCTTTCATCGGCACTGTAACGACTACCATCGCTGGTTAACATATCACCTAAGTTAATTATAGATACGATCGAGGTTTTTGATTGAGATAATACGACTCTTAAATCACCAAAGGCATCTTCGGGGGATTTTCTTATTTTGAGATTTTGGGGCATTCTTTCCCCCGGATTGTCTCTTACGGGTGGTGATAAGGGATTAGGTGGTGAGGGAGATGAGGGTGGATTCTTAATGGGATTATTGTCAACATTGGGGGGTTGTTTTTCGATAATATTATTACGAGCTAATTCGTTAAATGTTTTTTTGGCTCGATCGTTGTTAAAATTAAAACCATCAATGGGATCATAATTGACGATAATTTCAAAGCCTAAATCATGGAAATAACAGGTTAAAAAATCCTCTAAACCTTGGTAATTTCCCTGCCATAAAAATTGGTCATGAATGTTACCATAAAGGATAGTATGAAGACGATGATAACGGTGTTTAATAAAATCGGTAATCCAACGGGATGAGACTGATTGATTCATTGTTTTTAATTATATATATTTTGTAGGGTGGGCATTGCCCACCTAAATAGCTAAGAATAAACTAGGAGATATTTGAAAATAATTACCTAAGATTTGAGCTTGAATTTTGTTAATATTTTCCTTTCCTGTTTTAATATCATTAACTATTTTTTCTGAACCCATTATCCTAACTAATTCTTCCATTGATAATCCTTTTGATTCTATAAAATGCTCTAAAATTTCTAAGGACGAAACATTAGCCCAATCAGAAATTTCATAGGTTTTTTCTTCATAATCCTCAATTAATTTTACTAGCAAATTTAATAACACTGATTCTTCTAAAGTTCTATTTTGTCTTTTCGCAATTAGTTTTTCAGCAACGGCTAAATATTCTTGATACTCTGTTTCATTATCGATAAGTTTAGGAATGATTTTACTATCTGTTAATAGTTGTAAATAATTAGCTTTATTTAAAGTAAGGGTCATTTTTCCAATCCTCCTTATCATATTAAGCGTGAGTTAAAAAGTATTTAAAATAAGCTATTTGTTCTTAATAGTCAATATCTAAAATCAGACGATATTTATTACCTTTAATGTTAAAAACTGTAAAATTACCAACTGATTCCGCATCTCGATATATTTTTTGTACGTCTAATAAATTTTGACCTTCTGCTTGTTTTATAGTTTTACAAAAAGCCTTAATTATTTTTTCGACATCAGGATATTTTAATGTCGCTTGTTTTAGTTTTCCTGTAGAAATTAAGTGCATATTTTCATCATTATTTAATAATAAGTAGAGTGAGTATTCTCCCCATAAATATTGAAAAATTAACCTGAATTTTAATTCAGGGCATTAAATACTTTGACTTGACTTAGACTTTTGATCATAATTTGGTAATTCATCAGCTTTACGAGTAATACGTTTGGGATCTTTGCCTTCCCACAGTAATTCATCCATCTTGATACCAAATTCTGCTTGTAACAAATCATGTAATTCAGAGATCGCCCCTTCGGCTTCATCACAACTAGCAGTAACTTCCCCATTAACATTAGTGGTGGTGGTTTTTGTATAACCGTCAATATCGTAGTAAATTTTCCCCTGTACAGGCACACTGACACTGATTCCCTTACCTGAGTTTGTCGCCGCCCCTAAAATGATAGCCGTTGCAGGATGATCAGGATGTTCCGCTTGACGATACACTAAGTTAAACCCCATTTCCTCTAAGGATTGGGCAATACTATCGGCGATATAGTCTCTTTGTTCGGCTTTCAGTTGTGCCTCATTGGCAGTTTTTATGATATTTTCGCTCTGGGTTTGGGCTTGGGTTAATATCTGCAATGGTTGCTGAAAATCCTCAAGTTTGATCGAATTTTGTATCTGAGTTTGTAGCTGTTCTAACTCCGCAATTAGATGAGGACACCAAGAAAAAACTACAGTATCTGCTTTTAAACCGCTTATGAGGGCTTGTAGTTCCCCTTCGGCTTGTTTTGCTTCATTTTTCGTCTTTTCCCATTGTTTTTGACCTTCTAACACCCTTTTAAGATGTCGCTCGAGCAATCCTTGACAATCTTGTAGTAAAGGCTTTATAACTTCAGGATTGCCACCATTAAAGGCTTGTTGTAACCGATTCAGCTTAGATTCTACATTTGCCGTACCGTTAATATCAAACTTAGTACGGATAGCATCATCAATTTGTTGTAACTGTGTCTTTAATTCTGTAAACTCAAATTGCAGTTTTTCAATCTCTGCCCGTCGTTGTTTTTCTGCATCATCCCGCCGTTTACGACTCACCGCTAAATAAATATCCGCTTTAATTTCTTCTATTTCTGACGTTATAGCTTGTAATTGCGTCTCATTAGTCGCTTTTTGCCTTTTTTCCTCTAATTTTGCCACTCTATCTTCTAATTGCTGTGTATCTTGAGGGTAGAGAGAATCTTCTTGACGATTAATATCGAGTGCGATCGCCTCTATCTGAGAATTTAGCTGATTACGAAGATTATTTAACCTAATTTCCCTTTGTCTAGCCATTTCCGCTTCTCTTTGTTTTCTTTCTTCTTCAGCCTTTCTTTTTCTTTCAGTTTCTAGCTGTTGCTGTCTTTGTTGCACGATCGTTGCACGGGAATATTTAGGGCTACCACTCATAATATTTATGGGAAATTAACGATGTTCTCATTATCTCACAAATTATCTCACAAAATTATGAAAATAGTAGAGTTGCATTCCTCACCTAAATTAGAGAGATGACTTTTAAGGTGGTTTCCAAGAAAGAATATACCCATCTTTTCAATGATTCCCCCTTTTTTTTAGGGAGTTAAAGGGTATCGTACTGGTATAATTATTGTCAGAAATCACCTTAGCTTAAATGTCGAAAGAAGCCTCACATCGTAAATATCGTAAAATACAAAAACGTTTTGTGTGGGAAGAATCTGGAGTCAACAGCTCTTGGATGTCTGAAGGTTATTCGCTTATTTCCGCCAATAGAGTATTATATTTATAATAGTAATCTGAACAGGTAAAATTATGAGCAATGGTTTCGGCGATACTACTATTCCCATCCCCTTTGGTAAACAACAAGATAATATTCCCCAAAAAAAAACACAGTTTGATAATATTAAAGAGATAGAAAAAGAAACAATTATCGAAAAAGAAAAGTTACAAATAGAATTAAAGGAGTGTCAATTTCAAGTTTCAGAAATACAAGATCAGTTATCTATTAGTAACAACAGAAACAATGAACTTGAAAATCAATTAAACAATGTTAATCAATACAATATTCAATTAAAAACTGAGTTATCTGAAGCCAAAGCAGAAATAGAAAAATTAAAAAAAAAGCTGTCAGAAAATAAGTCAAAAGGTGATAAAAGTGATATTTTTAATTGTTTTAATGAGTAAAATTTTTATGATTATAGAATTAACTAAATTTAAAAATCCCATATACTTTGATTTTGTTCACTATCTTGTGATTGTTCCTTCTGTTTAAGTCCTAAGCGAGTATTTTTATTGGTAAGAATTGAATTTACTTCGGATATATAATTTATAGCTTCTTCAATTCTCTGCTCTAAAATTTTTTTTCCTTCTTTCGGATTTGGATGTTGTAATTTCCATCCAACATTTGTTACATCTCTTTTAACGCTTCTAATTATTTTTTGACTCTTTCCTAATTTTTCTTGACAAATAAGTTTTTGCTCTCCAGTTAAATTATTTTCTTTCTCATTATATAGTTTTATTATGTCATCAAGATTTTTATTGACATCTGAAATAGTTTGCTTTAAAGAGGCTGTTGTTCCTTGATCTTTCAAAACTCCATATACAACGTTACCAACATCAACACCAACATCAACAATACTATCAACAATATTAGAAATACCATTTTTTTCGGAATAATTACCAAATTTATTATTTTCTGTATATTGTTCTGAATCTGAATCTAAATCATAATTTAGGGTTTTATTTCTCGGTGTTTGAACAAAGTCTTGTTCATTTCTTCTTAAATTACTTTTATTAAATTCCTCATTCCAATTATTATTTTGTTGTTCTAAATCATTATCTATTTCACCTAAATTTTGTAGTTTTATCTGTTTTTTTTGATTATTTATAATTAGTTCTTTGTCCTCTTGAATATCTAAAACTGTGGCATTTAAAAAAGGACTATTAATCAAATCTGATTCGTTAGCTAAATTAAGGATAATAGATACATTTTGATTTAGGTTATTGGCTGATTTCCATAGTTTTTCATTATTTTTTACATTCCATAATTTAGTAGTTTTTTGGTTTAGATAGTTTAGTTTTTCAAGAACAACTTCATCCTGATTTTCAAAATTATTTTCGTAAACTAACTGATGTGATTGTTTATCTGTCTCGATTACTATAGATTCCGATTCTTCTGTTTGTCTTTGATTAATCTGATAAGATTTTAAAAACCACTCATCTTTAACATAATTAAAAAGAGACTCAAAATTACTCATTATTTTAGATGGAATATCAAAATCATCATTTTCAAACATATTATCCATCTCACACACATAACCAAAGAAACCATAAACTGGTCTTCCACAAGTATCTTGAGTGTATTCTTGGTTTTCTTCTGAAGAGGAAATCAAATCTCGTACCAGACAAGTAACTCCTACCAAACAATACTGTTCATTTTTTACTAATACCCAACGAGGATGCTCTGATAAATTTTTAGTTTGAACAGATCTCATACTGGGAGAAATATAACTTTCAAGCCAATTTTTTGTCTCTAAATCAAAATCATTTGGCAATGTAATAAATCGAAAATCGACTTCATAAGTTCTCGTATAAACAACAGGTTTCCATTTGGGTTTAGACATCTAATTGCATCTCCGTTCCACTTAAATATAGGTTAGCATTAGTCAACTCTTGACTGAGAAACCTCATCTGTTTTTTCAATCCTTCAATTTGTTCTTGATTATTGTATAAAGTACCCTCTAGGGATTTAATCTGTTCAGAATTAAACCAACGGTCTAAAAAATTACCTTCTCTAAGGCTATTCAAATTATCTCTATTGCTTTTAGCTATATTTTCTTGCTGTCTAAGTTGGTTGCTATAACCACAATAAATAGCAAATACTAGAGGGAGGTGCATATTTTTTGGCTCTATCTCACCAGTATTTTTATTCTCAGCTAACTCTTTACCTAAACTAACTGGACAAATCATAGTAAGCCAACCAGAATTAGGTTGAAAAAAGATACTAAATATTTTTTTTATATCTTCTAAGATTTCATCTTTATTTCTCTGGAAGCACTGATCATATTTGGTGATAGTAATAACTACTGGACAAGGATTTTCATTAGTTGGTTGTTTTGCTTTTGCCAATTCAGCTAAATACCTATTCATTCGAGTAACACCTGCCCTTCTAGCAATGATATTAAGTTGAGATTCAGTAAGTTTTTGCTTTAAAAGCTCTCCAGAAATACAAAGAAAGACACAAGATGATTGTACTAAATGTGTTCTAAGTATATTGACATCAGATTCTGTTGACAAATCTGACATTGCCCCACCTCGATAATCTAACCATTCAAAACCCATCATTGGTTTTAAACCATAAGTAAAATCGAAAACATAATTATGTGGCTCATTTCCCGTTGCTGATGGCCAACGATCTTCCCCTTCTTCTGCAAAAACTAATTGTTCCCATTGTTCTGTCAGACGTAAATCATCATCCATATCTTGACAAGAAAGAGAAAAACCTTGTAGTCCTAATTGCATTGTGGAGTATAGCCCAAGAATATAACAAGTTTTTCCTGCCCCTGTTGTACCTAACATTGTAATTTTTATATTTTGTGTCATATTATTTTTTAAAATAGCTCTGTTACTTTGAGTATGATAAATTGTTAATAAAAAAGAGGTAATGGGGAATGGGCAATCGCTTAGTGTTAAAAACTTCTAGGATTTATAAATTGCAAGTATTTTCGGAGTTTAACAAAAGAGGTATGAATAACTTAAATTTAATCAAAAATGGCAAAAGGGTCTAAGTTTTCTATTCTCTGTGAAATTATACCACTCTTTATGGCTAATATTTCTTCTATGTATTTATCTATAGTTATGTTATTTTTTATCAAAGGTATTTTTGTAATGTATTTTTCAAGGGACTCACAGGGAGATTTAATAAGTTCCCATTCTTTTTTGTGTAATTCAGCTTTTACTCTAGCGTTAATTGCTTTTTCATTATTACTTTCTTCTCCAGTAATTTTGCTAACAATCCAATTAATATTTCCTCCTAATCCTTGACTATTTTTCGCAAATTCTTCAGCTTCTGATTTAGATTTTACCAATGATTTTTGAGCAAC
>JAACUG010000033.1 GCA_009993045.1 Cyanobacteria bacterium CG_2015-22_32_23 | reverse complement strand
ATTCACCTGAAGCAGGAAGTGAACGTCCATCCCATGAAGAGTGGGAACTTGACTCATTGATCAAGTTTGAGTAAGTTTCATAGAGCGGCTAAGGGAATTAAACCTGAACCCCGCCTCAATCTGATATTTAGAGCATCGACGGAGGTTTATGGTTACTTTTAAATAGTAAAAGAAAAAGAATAAGAAAAGAGAATTAATTTTGATTTCTATGAGCAATCAATTTAAAAATCAAATACCTTTACTTCTACGACATTTTTCCGAACAATATTTAACCTCATCCCAACATTTAGCCCATTTTTTGCGCCAAGTAAAAGATAATCCACAAACAGGACATATTTTAGTAGGAAAATTAGCTTTTTTAATTTGTTTTGGCATTTGAAAAAATCTTTATTTAGGGAAAATTTTTCTAACTTTTAAAAATAAAATTAGTTTTAGCTAGAATGTGATTATAATTATTTTATTCAAAATTAAGCCAGTTTTCCAATTCTTCCCATCCTAATCCTTTACGAACTACAGAGGGCTTACTATTAGAAAAATCGAGAATAGTAGAAACATCAAAGCCAGGATTAGTTTTATCATCAATAATAATATCAACTTGTTTATCAAACTCATCAAATAAACGGAATTTTTCCCAATTTTCAGAAGGAAAATCACCATACTCATCTATAATATGAGCGGAAGTAGAAATAATAGGATTATCAAGGGATTGTAACAAAACTTGACACACATTTTGATCAGGCACTCGAATCCCCGTAGTTTTACGTTTAGGAGACATTACCAATTTTGGCACTAATTTTGTTGTTGGTAAAAGGAAAGTATAAGGGCCTGGAATCAACCGTTTCATGATACGATAAGCCTCATCACTAACAACGGCATATTCAGAAATGTGAGATAAAGAAGAGCAAAGAAAAGTCAATGGTTTATCATTAGATAAGCGTTTTAAAGCCCTAACTTTTTCTACTGCTGATTTTAGATTCATATCACAACCGATAGCGTAAACTGTATCGGTAGGATAAAGCATAATCGCTCCTTTTTTTAAGGCTTGAGTAATTTTTTCAATATCACGAGATTGGGGATTATCAGGATTTAATTCGTATAATATAGCCATAGTTAATAGTTAATAGTTGATAGTTAATAGTTGATAGTTAATAGTTAATAGTTGATAGTTAATAGTTAATAGTTGATAGTTAATAGTTAATAGTTAATAGTTAATAGTTAATAGTTAATAGTTGATAGTTAATAGTTAATAGTTAATAGTTAATAGTTGATAGTTAATAGTTAATAGTTAATAGTTGATAGTTGATAGTTGATAGTTGATAGTTGATAGTTAATAGTTAATAGTTGATAGTTGATAGTTAATAGTTGATAGTTAATAGTTGATAGTCATTGAGAATTTACCTTTGCCCCTTACCCTTATAATTATTAATTGTTCATTGATGATTGTATCGTAAATGGAAAGAATAGCTTATTTACAGTGTCCGACAGGTATAGCTGGGGATATGTTTTTAGGTGCATTAGTCTCGGCTGGTGTGCCTTTAGAATATATTGAAAATGGTTTAAAAGGTTTAAATTTATCTTCAGAATATCAATTAAAAGAAGAAAAAGTCTTAAGACAAGGGCAAAGTGCGGTTAAAATTCATGTTGACTTAATTCACCATCACCATCACCATCGTCATTTAGCAGATATTGAAAATTTAATTATCTCGGCTAATTTATCTGCCATTGCTACTACTAATAGTTTAGCTATTTTCCGACAGTTAGCTGAAGCAGAAGGTAAGGTTCACGGCATTTCACCTCAAAAAGTTCATTTTCATGAAGTGGGAGCTATTGATGCTCTTGTGGACATTGTCGGTACTTGTTTAGGTTTAGATTATCTTAACATCCAAAAGTTATATTGTTCCCCTTTACCCACAGGAGGAGGTACAATTAAAGCCGCTCACGGTAAATTATCAGTACCTGTTCCCGCCGTGTTAGAATTACTCCAGACTAGGCAAACTCCCCTTTATAGTAATGGTATCGATAAAGAATTAGTTACCCCCACAGGAGCAGCGATCGCAACTACATTAGTAACAAAATTTGGACAACCCCCGCAAATGTCATTAATCAAAATAGGAAGGGGTGCGGGTAGTCAAGATTTAGAAATACCGAACATTTTACAGTTATGGATAGGAGAAAGTAAACAGAGTGATAATTTAGAAGAAATAGCGGTATTAGAAACTCAAATTGATGACACAAATCCACAAGTTTTTGGTTATCTTTTGGAAGAATTATTGAAAATTGGTGCAAAAGATGTTTTTACTCAACCAGTGGGGATGAAAAAAAATCGTCAAGGAATTTTGTTAACCGTTATCTGTGATGTAGATAAAATTGACATCTGCGAAACTATTATTTTTAGAGAAACTACAACCATTGGTATTCGTAGGCAAATTCAACAACGCTCAATTTTAGCTAGAGAAATCGTAACAGTTAAAACTAAATACGGTGATATTCGAGTAAAAGTAGCAAAAAAAGATGATGAAATCGTCAATATTCAACCAGAATATGAAGATTGTGCCATGATTGCTCGTAAAAGTAACATTCCATTAAATCTAATTGCTTTAGAAGCCCAAAAAAATGCTCAACATTAGAAGATTAGATAAATCAAGTATAATAGTGCAAAGGGAATTACTCGAATTTTTATAGTATTTTGACAATTACATTGACAATAACGAAAATTTTAAATGTATCTAATTGGTGGGATTCCCTTTTTAAGGGTTATTTACTTTCAATGATTTTTCTTTAGGGTTAAAATAATTTAATATGAATACGTTAGAGTTAATCCGTAAAACTTTTCAAGACTGGCAACATAAAGATAATCATCACCACATTTTGAGTAATTCTTCTCACCATAGCCATAAAGATAAATCAATATTATTTCAATGGATATGTAAAATTCATTCTCCAGCAATAATATTATTATCCGTAACAACGTTGACAGGATTAATTAGTTATCGCTTTTATAATCAACCAGAATTAGCTGTTGGCACAATTTCCCCTACAAAAATTATTGCGCCTAGGGATGGTGATTTTATTGATAATTACACCACCGAAGAATTGCGAAAAAAAACTCGCAGTGGTTTATTACCCATGTTAAAACAAGATGTAAGTTTAACATTAAAGACACAAACAAAAATTGATAATAAACTGGAACAAATAGATAATATTCGTAGTTTAGTTAATAAAATAACTTTTGTAAATTCTAATATTTTGTCATTATCTGCCCAAAAATCTTTACATTCTTTATCAACTTCCCAGTGGCAAAAAATTCTTGTCAAACTCAAAACTTCTTCTATCACCGTTGATGAGTCTTTATCTTTAACAGAAAATAATATTGTCAAAGAATTATTAACCTATCAAAAGTTAGTTAATGCTAGAGATTTTGAAAATTTACTTAATCAACTAGAAAAAAACAGAGATATTTATCAAAGTTTTTCCACTCAAATAAATGAATTAAAAATTGGTAATCTCGAAGATGAAGAAAAAAGACTTTTATGGAATATTGACAATAAAACTTGGCAAGAAGCAAAAAAAGAAATTAGTCAAACCGTCAGACAAATGTTAGCTTTAGGAATTTCTACGGGATTACCTGAAGATATTAAACTTAAAGCCACAGAAATTCACCTTGAGAATAAAATATCCCCTCCCATTAAAAATATAGCCGTAAACTTAATCATCAATAACTTAGAGTCCAATCTTATCATTGATGAAGAAGAAACTAAAACAAGAGCGGAAAAAGCGGCTCTAGCAATACAACCTGTGGTTGTTACTATTAGTCAAGGAGAAGTAATTGTCGATGTTGGAGAAACAATTACTCAAGGGGATTTTGTTTTATTAGATAACTTTGGCTTAAGTCGTAGAAGTGTTAATTTTAATGGGATTGCCGTATCTGGGATTCTAGTTTCCATATCTTTAATTACTTTTATGGCTATCACCCATAAGGTAAAAGGTAGATTAAGAAGACGAGATCAAGTACTTTTGTTCTTGTTAAGTATCTCTACTCCCATAATTAATATTTTTGATGTGGGTTATAATTCTTTACCTGCGGTGGGATTTTTGGTGAGTAGCTTTTATGGGCCAACTGTAGCCGTAAGTAATCTTATCATTATGACGGGATTAACTCTTTTTCAAACGGAAGCTATTGGTTGGGAATATGTCATATCTTCTTTTGCGGGAGGATTATTAGCGTCTTTGATGGCTAGTCGTCTTCATTCTCGAGAAGAATTAGCATTATTAGGTGCAGGAGTGGGATTTACTCAGGGAAGTGCTTACTTTATCATTCATTTAATCGGTAGTGCTACATTAGGTACAGTATGGTATGCTATTTTACCTAGTGCAATATGGCATGGTACAGTAGGTCTTACTTATAGCGTCTTAGCTTTAGGTATTTCGCCTTATTTAGAAAGATTTTTTGACTTAATTACTCCTATACGTCTAGCGGAATTATGTAACACTAATCGCCCACTCTTAAAGAGATTAGCCACTGAAGCACCCGGTACGTTTCAACATACTATGTTTGTGGCTAGTTTAGCAGAAGCCGCCGCTCGTCATCTTCATTGTAATGTAGAGTTAGTTAGAGCTGGTACATTATATCATGATATAGGTAAAATGCACGATCCCCTCGGTTTTATCGAAAATCAGATGGGCGGACCAAATAAACATGATATGATCAATAATCCTTATGAAAGTGCCGAGATTATCAAAAAACACGTCAGTGAAGGTATTATCATGGCTAAAAAATGTGGTTTACCTCAAGCCATTCAAGATTTTATTCCTCAACATCAAGGCACATTATTAATTTCTTATTTTTACTATCAAGCCAAAACTCAAGCCGAAGGAGAAGGTAAAAATGCCCATGACATTGATGATACTCTTTTTAGTTATGATGGACCTATTCCTCAATCGAGAGAAACTGGTATTGTTATGTTAGCTGATGGTTGTGAAGCGGCTTTGCGATCGCTTAAAGATGCAACGCCAGATCAAGCTATGGCAATGGTTAACAAGATTTTTAAAGCCCGTTGGCGAGATCATCAACTAGATGATTGTGGTATAAAATATGAAGAGTTACCGATAATTGCGGAAGTATTTGTCAATGTCTGGCAACAATTTAATCATCAAAGAATAGCTTATCCTAAAGGAGCATTAGAAATGAGAAGCAGTAATAATAGTTAGGAGTTAGGAGATAAAAGGAAACGGGGAGTTAGGAGATAAAAGGAAACGGGGAGTTAGGAGATAAAAGGAAACGGGGAGTTAGGAGATAAAAGG
>JAACUG010000064.1 GCA_009993045.1 Cyanobacteria bacterium CG_2015-22_32_23 | reverse complement strand
ACCAAAAGGCGGACGTAAGTCGGTTTTGGGGCATGAGCCTGTGAAGTTAGAAGCTAACACTGTAATCTTCGATTCAGTGTGAGTAGTTCACTAATCACTATCGGCGACACAAATTCCTTTACATTTAACGCCGTTAGTTGCTGTACGTTTACAATGTTCACAAAGTATGGTTTCGTTTTTAATTTCTTCCGAAGGTTCATTTTTGATGGTAAGTGCAGAATAACTTTTTTGAGTATTGGGTATAGAAGTCATAATCTATAGATGTTTAGTTTTGATAATTAATCTGGATTTGGTCAGTAATATTAATTTTAAAATATAATCAGTTTTGTTTAAATAATCATCATCGTCGTACTTTTGATGAAGATAACGGATTAAGTGAATTAATATAAGTTAAAATAAAAGTTAACATTTGTAACAAAAATTAAAAACTCTTATTAAAATATTTTTTATCACTTACTATGATTCAAAACCATCTCAACAAAAAAGTTTTGACTGTTTTTCTTCTAGGTTTAATTAGTATTACCACTTGGCTATTTACTCCTTATAATGGTGCTTATGCCGTGAATAATCCTGAATTGTTACCTGCTGAAGTTACTCCCGTGGTTGATTTAGCGAATTATTTACCCACACTACAAGAACAATCTTTAATTCGAGAGATAGAACAATTTGAACAAGAAACAGATTGGAAGTTAAGGGTTTTAACTCAATATGATCAATCTCCGGGGAGAGCGGTTATTAATTTTTGGGGTTTAGATGATAAAAGTATTCTTTTAGTTGCCGATGGTAGAGGCGGAAATTTATTGGCTTTCAGTGTTGGTGATGATATTTATCCCCTTCTTCCTCGTACTTTTTGGATTGAATTACAAACTAGATTCGGAAATATGTATTATGTCCGTGAGCATGGAGAGAATAATGCTATTGTAGAGGCTTTAAATAGTGTTAAAGGATGTTTAGCTACGGGGGGTTGTTCTGTAGTTCCAGGGTTGCCTCAAGAGCAATGGATTTTAACTTTAGTTACGTCCGTAGTTGGTGGTATTATTTTTGGATTAGCAGGACATCCTCGTAAACCGGGGCAGGTTTTTGCATGGCAATGGGTTTTAATTATTTCTCCTTTATGGGGAATTTTGTTTTTTGCTTTTGGCATGGGACCTGTGGTTACTCGTACTTCTGAATGGTTGCCTTTATTTCGTAATGTCATGGGTTTTGTCTTAGGTGCATTAGTGGCTTATTTTTCCCCATTACTTAATCAACAAACTCCTTCGGAAACGTAATTATCAATGAATTTATGGAATGGAATTTATTAACGGCTCAAAATTTGGCTATTATCGATCAAGAAGTTAATCAAGGCAATTTTTCTTCGGCACAGTATGAGATTATTCGCCGAGTTATTTATGCTAGTGGTGATTTTGAATATCATTCTTTAGTCAGTTTTGAGAATAATCCCCTTTTATCAGGAGCGGCAGCTTTAGAGGCTAGAGTGCCTATTTTTGTGGATGTTTCGATGATTCAAGGGGGCATTTTACCGTTATTACAACAAACTTTTCTTAATCCTGTTTATTGTTTAGAAGAAATTTCTGCCCCTGTATCTTTGCGACAAAAAAATTCTTGGATTTTACAAACTTTAGCTAATCGTTATGATTGTGCTATTTATATAATTGGTCAAAACCAAGGTATGTTGTTATCTTTATTAGATTTAATTCAAACACAACAAGTTAAACCTAGTCTGATTATTGCTACTTCTTCGGGTTTTATTCATAAAGAAATGATTAATCATAAGCTCAAATACTCTCATATTTCTCACATTAGAATCGATAGTTGTAAAGGGGGAGTTAATTTAGCCATCGCTATTTTTGATGGTTTAATTGATTTAGCTTGGAGGGCAAAAGAATTAGGAATTAGGGATAAATAAGTTAAAATTTGGTCGTTATTAAGGAGTATATATTTAATGGAAGAATTATTAACTTTACGTCAATACATAGAGGAAAAAAAATATGATCAAGCACTTGAATTAGTAGCAGAATTAGAAGAAATGTCGAAAGAAGATAAACTTAATAAAATTTTTAGTTATGGGGTTATTTTACTATTACATTTAATTAAACAAGAAGCAGAAAAAAGAACTACTCGCTCTTGGGATTTTTCTATTTATAATTCTATTAAAGAAATTAAAAAAATTAATAAAAGACGTAAATCAGGAGGTTATTATGCCACGGAAGAAGAATTAAAAGAAATCATGATAGATGCCTTTGATACAGCTATTAGAAAAGCATCTTTAGAAGTTTTTGAGGGTAAATATAGTTCAGAAGAATTAATTATACAAATCGATTCTAATTTGATTCAATCATCGGCTTTAAAATTGATTTTATCTTAGAATTTATTGGAAAAATTCAAGGAGATTTGGGTTATATTTTATTACACATTTTCCATAATTAGTTAGGAGAGTAGAAGCCCTGTAGGGGTTGAGTATTATTCAACCTTTAGGAGCTGATCAAAAATTTTTTTGAAAAATATCAATATATTCGGTAATCTCTCAAATAGAAATGGAAAGTAAAGCCTAGTTATTGGGGTGCAATCCAAAGTAAAGTTTGTCCGTATTCTACGGGTTCGCCATTTTTGACGGTAATCTCCATTACTTCTCCTGATACTTCTGCTTCAATTTCGTTCATTAGTTTCATGGCTTCAATAATACAGACAATTTGCCCTGTAGAAATGCGATCGCCAACTGCCACAAAAGGAGCTTCACCTGGGGCGGAAGCACTATAAAATGTACCTACCATGGGGGAAGTAATTTCTACCCAATTATCAGTTTTTTTGACGGGAGTAGATTTTTCGGGGGGGATGTTGGATTTTGTTTCTATAGGTTTAACCACTTCTGGGGTATCTATGGCCACTGGTAAGGGCGTAGATATGGTATAGGTGGTATTAGTGGTGTGAGGGCTGGTTTTTTGGAGTGTTAATTCAAAATCTCCCTCTTTAATCGCTAATTCAGTAATGTCTGTTTTGGCGATGGCTTCAATAAAATCTCGTAGTTGGTTAAAATCTATTGGCACTGTTTAAATAATATATCAATAAATTAATGAGAGTGTGATGGTAATTAAAAATTAATCATCAACAATTAATAGTTACATTTTGATGAGAAAAATACTGAGGAATAAATTTAATATTTGACAATTAATTATAAACCTGATCAATTAATGATAGTTAATAAAAGTTATTCTCTACCTAAATAACTACCGTTTCGGGTGTCAACTTTAATTTTTTCACCGATAGTGACAAATAAAGGTACCATAATTTGTGCTCCTGTTTCTACTATGGCTGGTTTTGTGCCTCCTGTGGCTGTATCACCTTTAACGCCTGGATCTGTTTCAATAATCTCTAAAATTACTGATGTAGGTAATTCAATATCTAAGACAGTGGTATTCCAAAATAGAACATTAACTTCCATTTCTTCTTTTAAGAACTTAGCGCGATCGCCAACTTGAGCCTCACTTAAACGGACTTCTTCAAAGGTTTCCATATCCATAAAGACAAATTGATCACCTTCTTTATAAGTGTGTTGCATGGTGATTTTTTCAAGGTTAGCTTGAGGTACAGTTTCCCCAGCGCGGAAGGTTTTTTCCATGACGTTGCCAGATTGGGCATTTTTTAGTTTCGTGCGCACAAAAGCCGAGCCTTTCCCGGGTTTAACGTGTAAAAATTCCACTACTCGCCAAACACTACCATCTAATTCAATACTAACACCGGGGCGAAAATCATTACTTGAAATCATATAAATTGATACTCTTAAATTTTTTGACTAATTCAGATAGAAACTGCAATAAAATACCAAAACCATATTCTCTTAAAATGGCACTCATGACAAGTGGCAATGGACAATTATAATTGATAATTAATAACTAATATTAAAGGATTTAGAGATTTATGAAAATTCGTCGTCAACAACCTTCTCCTGATGTAGCGGTAGAAAGTCTGCGTTATCAAGTTATTTTACCTGATAGTGAACCACGAAATATTTTAGAAAAAATTGTCTGGTATAAAGAAAAAGAAGTAGAAAAAATGCGAGATCGTTTTTCTTTGTTAGAATTACGAAAACAAGTATTAGAATTATCATTTTCTCCCCTAGATTTTCTGTCAGCTTTAGTTAATAGTCAGAAAAAACCTGCTTTGATTGCAGAAGTAAAAAAAGCATCTCCGAGCAAAGGTATTATTAAGGAAAATTTTGATCCTGTTACTATAGCTAAATCCTATGAAAAAGGTGGTGCGAATTGTTTATCAGTGTTGACAGATGAAAAATTTTTTCAAGGTAGTTTTGAGTATTTAAAAAAAGTAAGAGAAGCGGTTAAAATACCTTTATTATGTAAAGAATTTATTATTTATCCCTATCAAATTTATTTAGCAAGACTTAATGGTGCGGATGCCGTTTTGTTAATTGCTGCTATATTAAAAGATAGTGATTTACGGTATTTTTTAAAGATTATTGATAATTTAAAAATGACGGCTTTAATTGAAGTTCATACTTTAGAAGAATTGGATAGAGTTTTGAGTATTGATGGGGTGAAATTAATCGGCATTAATAATCGTAATTTAGAAAATTTTGAGGTTAGTTTAGATACCACAAAAAATATTTTAGCTGCCAGACAAGAAACTATTTTAAATAGGAAAATTACTATAGTTAGTGAATCTGGATTATATACTAAAAATGATTTAGATTTTGTTAGTAATGCTGGTGCAAATGCTGTTTTAATTGGTGAATCTTTGATAAAACAAGATGATTTAGAATTGGCTATCAATAATCTTTATAGTAATTAAAATAAATATTATCTGGGCATTTTGCCCCTCATTTATTAATTTAATTTATGGAAATAAGTGTTGTTATTCCTGTTATTAATGAAGAAAAAAATCTCATAAAAATACTATCTAGTTTTGAAAAAAATTTAGAAATAGAATTTATTTTTGTCGATGGTGGTAGCAAAGATAACACTGTTAATTTAATCAAAAAAGCAGGTTTTAAAGTTATTTTATCTCCTATTTTACGCCGTAGTTATCAAATGAATTTAGGTGCAAAACAGGCAAAAGGAAGGGTTTTATTATTTCTTCATGGTGATACTATTTTACCTTTTAATTATCAAAAAATTATACTTAATACTGTTCAAAAAAAACAATTTATTGCTGGGGCATTTAGATTTAAAATTGACAATGTAAAACCTCTTTTTCGTCTTCTTGAAACTTTAGTAAATTGGCGATCGCAATATTTATCATTACCTTATGGAGATCAAGGAATATTCATAAAAAAAGAAGTATTTGAGAGTATAAAAGGTTTTTCTGACATAGAAATAATGGAAGATTTTGAGTTAATTAAAAAAGTAAAAAAAATTGGTAAAATATATATCACTAAAGAGGCTGTAATCACATCATCAAGACGATGGGATAAATTAGGAATATTAAAAACAACGATAATTAATCAAATCATAATTATGGGTTATTATCTAAAAGTAAATCCTGAAAAATTAGCGATATTTTATCGTCAAAGAAAGAATAAATAAATTAGAAAAAATATCCTGAATTAACAGTAGTTTGGTTAGTTTTACTATCATAATTTAAAATATATTCTCTGGCAATGGCTTGTTTTTGTCGTAAAAATTCAACTTCAGATTCGCCAATTTCAGTATCTGTAGAAAGTAAAATCACCTGATGAGAAGCCGTAGGAAAATAACGTTCAATGAGATTTTGACGGTGAGAAGAATCGAGTCTGCCAAGAGGAGTGTCAATGGCGATGGGTAAATTTTTTCCTGAAACTCTGGCTAATCCCCATAATAAAGAAATGGCTAATAATTGTTTTTCTCCTGCGGACAAGCGATTCTTGGGAATCATTAAACCTTGATGATCATATATATTAAGGGCAAAATTATCTGTATCAATGGTTACTTTCGCCACAAAATTAGATTTATGTAGTAAATAACGAAAACAATTGGTTACTTCTGATTCTAATTTATTGAGTTTTCTTAAAGTTAATTTTTCTTTAAATAACTTCAAAGTATCTTTAACTTTTGGCATCATTTCCGTAATATGTTTTAATTGTAAATTTTTAAGATTATTTTCACCATAATTACTTAATTTTTGTCTAACAATAGTTATTTTTTTATCAATAGCATTAATAGTTTGTTTAATGGTTTCACATTTAGTTTTTATCTTAATTAAACTTTCTTCTTCTTGATAATAATGTTTTTCTAAAGTTTTATAGGCTTCGGGAGAATTTGCTTTTGTAATTTGATATTCAATGTTGATTAATTCATCTTCTAATTGAGAAATTTTGATTAAATTTTCTGTAGCTTTTTTTTGTTGAAAAGGAAGTAAATTATTGATAATATTATCAAGTTTAGGTAACGTTGTATCGTCAGCATCTAAATAAATATCTTGAGAATTTAATTGTTGTATTAATAGTAAATTTTCCTCTTGTAAAAAGTCTTTAACTTGAGTATATTTATCAGAATTAATATTTAAAGTTTCTAAAAATAATAATAGTTTATGATCTTTTTCGTGCCATAAATCTTGAGCATTTTTTAGCTGTAACAATTTTGATTCTTTCTTAAGTTGTTGTGTTAAATTACCTAACATATCAGTAATTAAACCTAAAGGGAGAGTTTGACTAGCTAAATATTTTAATTCAGTGTAAATACTATCAATATTATTAGTTAAAGATTTTTGTTTAACTTGTAATTGTTGCTTTTCCGTGGCGATTTTACCTCCTTCATCTCTAAGATTATTTGAGGCTTGGCGATGACTTTTGGTAACTATTTTGAGACTATTTTCTGCTATAGTTAACTCTTGTAATAAATCTTTTTTTTGTTCTTCTAATAAGGCTAATTCTTCTTGAAAATTAACCAAATTTTTATCTTCAATATCTTGTTGAAACTCTTTATTTTTTTTAACAACTAATATATCTAAATCCGTAGTTAATTTATCGGCTAATTCTAAGCCTAATAAAGATTTTATGGCATCTTGTAAAGCTGGAGTAGGGATATTTTTTTCAGCTAATTCTTTAACTTGCTCACCATCAAATAAAAATAAATTAGAAATACCTAAAGGCAAAAAATTTTCTACATATTCTTCCCAATTTTCGGTTAAATTTAGATCAGGAAATTCTCCTTCAAGAATAACTAAATTATCTTTACCATCTTTAACATTTTTTTCCCAATATCTGACAATTTTTAATTCTATCCATTGATCATTAACAATATGTTCAAAGGTTAACTCAATTTGAGTTTTTTCTCCTAAAGAAATTTGATGATTAATACATTGAATTAAAAAGTCATTATAGCTCAAATTTTCTCGATTAGAACAATCAGATCTTTTGCCATAGAGTGCTAACCTAATACTATCCATTAAAGTGGTTTTACCACCGCCATTCATTCCTCCAAATAAAATAATTGGTGCATTATTTGTTTCTTTTTCTGGAGTTAAATTAATAATTTGTTTACCTTTGTAAGGGCCAAAATTTTCTAATACTAATTCTTTAAAAATCATTATTTATATAATATTATTTAAAATCTGTCGCCTCTGGTGTCAAAATGAAATCTACCGATACCTAAATATAAACTTTGAGGATTATTTCCTTGGGGATAAACAGTGACTCCAAATTGATAAATTCCACCATAAAGAGGATTTCTGCCTTGAATAGCTAATTTTACTTTTTCTGTGGGTTTCACTGGTGATAATAAGTCAATAATAATCTCATTAGTATTTCCATTAACATTTAAACGGGTATTAATGTCAAGAGATTTTACTGGTGAATTAATAATATAAGCCTTAGTTTTCTCAGGGAAAAAAGTGATAATTTCTGTATTAATTTGTTGATTAATAACTATTTTTTGTAAATTATTTCCTGCATTTTCTGGGATTTCAATTTCAAATATATATGTAGAGATTACATTAGGTAAAGTAAAAGTTGAAACAGCGCGGGTTAAACGAGGAGAAGAAAGAAAAAAATTGATTTGTTTAGGGGAAACTTCTGCTAATACTGAAGCTGAATAAGTAGATAAGAGAAAAGAAGAAAAAAGTAAATTACTTGTTAAGTTATGATTAAACATTTTTTCGATGATTATACTCTTATTTATATCTAAAAAATTTGGACTTCAGTTATTAACAAAATTTTGTTTTTTTATTGTTAAATGTCAATTGTTAATTGTTAATTAGGGTTTGCAAATGGGAGTCAAAAGCGATAAGATTGAGAGCTTGATTTGTAAGTATTTCTCCTATTTCCTCTCTTCTAAAAAATTAACCCCTAATGATTACCTTACCATTTAAGTAAGTTAAAACGTTCCATATCAATGGTATCACGGTTACGATAAATAGCTAGAATGATAGCTAATCCTACGGCGGCTTCGGCGGCAGCGATAGTAATAACAAAGATAGCAAATATTTGTCCTTTAATTTCACTCGGATCTAAATAATTAGAAAAACCGATTAAATTAAGGTTAACAGCATTGAGTAATAATTCAATAGACATTAAAACTCTTACGGCATTACGACTGGTAACTAAACCATAAATACCGATACAAAATAAAGCGGCTGCTAAGAGTAAAAAATATTGTAATTGTAATTGTAATTCCATAATTTTAAGTTGTTTTGCCCTGAAATATTTTCTAAAAACTCTAATATCTAAGAGATTGTTAATTGTTAATTGTTAATAGTTAATGATTAATTATTATCATTATTAGCAGAAATTAAATCTCTAGGTTTTTCTGGTAAAGTCAAAGAAGTTGTATAAATTTCTCTGTTTTGTTTTGCTTCAGGAATTAAGTCTCTACGCGCCAAAATAATTGCGCCTACCATTGCCATTAATAACAATACGGAGACTATTTCAAAAGGTAAAAGATAATCACTGAATAAATGTTTGCCGATAGCTACGATAGTATTTTCGATTACCGCAGGAGAAATTGTCGATAACTGCCAAGGAGTAACTAAAATCATCGTGCCCAATAAAGCGAATAAACCAAAACAAACTAAACCAGTAGAAATTTGACGAAGTAATCTACCTTTAAGGGGTTGATATTCTTCTGTTTTATTCACCAACATAATGGCAAACAAAATTAGTACATTTACTGCACCAACATAGACTAAAATTTGAGCTGCCGCCACAAAATCAGCATTAAGTAAAAGATATAATCCTGAAATACTCATAAAAACCGCCCCTAAAAGGAAAGCAGAATAAACGATATTATTGAGTAAAACTACGCCTAAAGCTGTCGTAATCATCATAATGGCAAGGATGACGAAAGCTACATATTGAACACCTTGAGATATTTCCACGATTTTAAGATAACCTAATGTTGCTAAACAATTATTTATTTTTTGAATGACTATTAACGATTAACTATTAACTATGTCTTGAGGATTTTTCCCCACACCTTGACTACCTTGAGGTAAATCATGAGGCTCAATAACACCTTTAGGTAAGTATCCTAACTCTCTCAGAGGTGTTACCATAGGATCTTGCGTTACTTTTGTAGGTAGTCTTCCTAAAGCGACATTATCATAATTTAATTCATGACGATCATAAGCAGCTAATTCATATTCTTCTGTCATGGATAAACAATTTGTCGGGCAATATTCTACACAATTACCACAAAAAATACACACCCCAAAATCAATACTATAATGTTTTAATTCTTTCTTTTTAACGGATTTATTAAAAGTCCAATCTACTACAGGAAGATTTATCGGACAAACCCTTACACAAACCTCACAGGCGATACATTTATCAAACTCAAAATGAATTCTACCTCTAAATCGCTCGGAAGGGATGAGTTTTTCATAAGGATATTGTACCGTTACAGGACGACGTTTCATATGATCAAAAGTAACAGCAAATCCTTGCCCAATATATTTCGCCGCTTCTACGGTTTCTTTGGCATAATCGGTTACTTGTTTGAGAAATTTAAACATAATCTGTTGCTATCAGTGCTTTATGCAATCCATTTTACCTTATGGTATCTTGTTTATTCTAAAGAAATGTAATTAGGGATTGTATCATGGTTTTTTGGTGGAATGGGGAGGCAGAAAACAGGATTTAGAAGATAGGAAAAATACTTATAAATCAAGGGTTTTTTTGTTTTAGAGTAAATAGTGAGAAAAACGTTAAGAATGTTGAATTTTCTTCTCAGTTTCCATAGTTATAAACTTTTTTGAGCTAATCTATAAACAAGGAAATCATTAATTTTGTATTGTATCATAGAGGATTTTTATGTCTGACTTAAATCGTGGCATCATGAAGTTTGACGGTGCAGATAAGCCTGTTATTATCGCTATCTCAGCTGTTATTATTCTTGGCAGTATTGCGGGGTTAATTATTTGGGCGCTTAAATCTGCTTATGTTGTTTCTTAAATTTAATAATTATTTATTACTTTATTGTTTGATTTAGAAGTTTTTAATAATTAACAATTAACAATCTATAGCAATGGTATTTAATGGGAATAAAATAATCAGTTAATTTCCTCAATGGGGGGTTAGGAATGCAAAAAATTCTCATAAATCATTGATAAAAATTATAGATATATTTAGTAAAATTATTACTAAGTTTTTAAGGTAAATCATCTTTGAAAAGATTATTAATAAATAACAATGTCAACTTTTATACCTAGTCAAATAGTATGTTTAGATAATCAAGATAAATCTCTTTACTGTGAAGTTATCGATGTTATTTCTTCCCGTCAAATGTGTTGGGTTAGACCTGTTATTTTAGTTAATTTAGATGATAATAGTAATAACTATTTCCATGATAAAAATAATATCTATGATTTGCGTTTTACTTCTGATTTATTATGGAAACTAAATGCTTTTCGGATAGTATTAGATACCGAATATATCCAATTTTTTGCTAGTTTACAAGAATTTGAATTTGACGAAGAAAAACTACTTCTTGCTAAACAAAAATTAAAGTTATTTATTCAAGAAATTTGTTTTCAAAATAAAATTGGTTTATAAATTAACCTAATATTAAAGATAAAAGCTAAAATATTATTATGGTAGTTTTAGAAAATTTTTGAGGCTAAAAATTCAAAGATATATTGATTAAAATTATCCATAAATAAGTTATTAATAATTTGGTTATATTTTATGGCAACAGAAAGAGAATATCAAGAATGGCAAAAACGCAAAAATCAAGGTAAAAAACGTTACAAAAAAAATAACAATAAAAATCTAACTTTTGTCTTCTGGTTTGGGATTTCTATTTTATCCATCTTGTTTGCTATAAAAAATCAACCTCAGTTAGTTAATAAAGTTTCTCAAACTCCCCAATTAATACCAATATTAAGTTTTTTAAATTCTCTTAATTTAGAGGTTAATTCCCTTAAAAATTTAACTCAAGAATTTGTCACAGAAACTGATGAATCTGTTGTTGTTATACCGAATCAGAAAAATTTTAGAGATACCACTTTTCAGAGGATTGATAACTTAGCTATAAATGTCAAATATTCTGGTAACTCTGTTAAAGAATTAGCTAATATTTTAAGTCAATATGCTACTACCGATGAAGAAAAAGCAAGAATAATTTACACTTGGATAACTCATAATATTAGTTACGATGTTGTCGCTTTAGCTAACTTATTTGATAAAAATATTTATCCTGATGTTACTACTAAAAATGTTTTAACTACTAGATCGACAATTTGTTCTGGTTATGCTAATTTATATCAACAATTAGCTGAATATATGGGATTAAAATCAGTTATTATTTTGGGTTATAGTAAGGGAATAAATTATGTTGTTGGAAAAGACAATCAAGTTAATCATAGCTGGAATGGTGTTAAAATTGATGGAAATTGGTATTTAATTGATACAACTTGGGGTGCTGGTATTGTTGATAATAATCAATTTATTGCTGAATTTAATCCTTTTTATTTCGCTACAAAACCTGAACATTTTATTTATAGTCACTTCCCTGAAAATCCTCAATGGCAATTATTAACAACTCCTTTTTCCCGTGCTCAATTTGATACTTTTCCCGATATTTCCACTGCTTTATTTGATAATAATATACAATTAATTAGTCATCAAAATTTACATATTGATACTGATAATAATCTTAATGTTACTTTAAAAGCTCCTAAAAATATAGTTGCGATCGCAAACTTAAAAACAGGAGAAAATGAATTAATAGAAAACTATACATTTGTGCAAAAACAAGGAGAAAATATTAATGTTAATGCTTCATTTCCCGAAAAAGGGGATTATAAATTAGAAATATTTGCTAAACCTAAAGATGAGAGTAATAACTATCCTTTAATAGTAAGTTATGAAGTTTCAGCAGAAGGAAAAGGAAATAAATTTCCCGTGACTTTTAAACATTTTTCGGAGCATAATGGTTATTTAGAATCACCGTTAAGTGCGACTTTAAATGAGAATCAAAATATTTACTTTAAAATGCGTATTAAATCAGCGCAAGAGGTAAAAGTAGTCAATCAATCCACTAACCAATGGCATGATTTAAGTAAATATGGTGATGTATTTGCTGGAAATATTAATGTAGGTTCAGGTAAAATAATGGTATTTGCTAAATTCCCCGAAGATTCTCGTTATTGGGCATTATTAGAATACAATTAAAGTATTAAGTTACTTAATGTAAGTAAAACCCAACATATTAATAATGGGGCAAGGTGTTTGAATTTGTAACTGAGATTTGTTATCGTTATCTTCAAAAAAATTCCATCGCCAAGGTGCTTTTTTAGCGGAAGACATCCAAAGTAACCTTTTTGCCCTCGTCATAGCTACATATAATAAACGGTATTCTTCAGCTTGTTTAAGTTGATGACTTTTCTTTGATGCTTCAGATATATTTGTTATCGGAGGGTGATTGTCGGGAAAATGTTTATGATGTGTAATAGAACGCAGTATCATTCGAGTAACATCGGGTAAATTAAAATCACCTAAAAATTTTGCACCTTGAGATACATAAGGCTTAGGGCTACCCGGAATAACATCTTCCTGTAAAAATGGTAAAAAGACATAATCCCACTCTAATCCTTTTGCTTTGTGCATTGTCATAATGGTAACTTGCCCATTTTTGGTATAAATGTCTTGATTATCGATTTCTACCTCTTCAAATTTTTCTGAATTAATAATTTCTTGTAAGGTTGAAATCATGGTTTTTAATGAGCTATTTTCAGTAATTTGGCGATGAATTTTATCTCCTAATTTTTGGGTGGTGGCTAATTTTGAATCTTTATATTCAAGGATAAAAGAAATAAAAGAAATTAATCGATAGTGGGGTAATTCTAACCGAGAATTAAGTAGTTTTAAACAAATATTTTGAGCTTTTTTACTATGATTAGATAATGGCTTATCTAGGGGAGAAGGATATAAAAATTTTTCAGGATAAATACTTAAAGCGTTAAAGTCTTGAGATTGAATTAAGTTATTCTTTTGCAGAGTTTCTAAAGCATTTTTGAGGTATTGAGGAGAATGAGGGCAATAAATAAACTGTAAAATAGATAATATTTGTTGAAGAATATCTGTAGAGTTATTAATATCATTGATTAATTTAACTTTAATATTATAATCTAATTCTAAATATTCTAAATGTTTTTGCAAAAAAAATCCTTGCTTATTTTCTCTAACTAAAATTGCTAAATTAGTACTTTCCTTTGCTTTATCCGTAGTAAATAATTTAATAATTCTTTTACCTATTAATTCCACTGTTTTATATATATCTTCTGGTTGATAAATTTCCACTCCTTTTCCTTCTGGTGGTGGATTTCCATAGGGTTGTTTATCTTCATTTCCCACTACTTCAATATTTTGCTCTTGAAAAGGTAACATTAAATTTAAGTCATTGAGAGATTTATTCCCACATTTTTGTTTAATTTGTTGATTAACCCAACTCAAAGTCTTATTAGCTGTATCTATAATAATTTTGCTACTTCTGCCAGACTGATTCATGGAGGCATATTTTCCCATTTCTTGACACTGACGATAAAAAAGATTAAAGTAAACAGGATCAGAAGCGGTAAAAGTAGAGTTAATAGCTTGATTAGGATCACCAACTCTGACAAAATTAACTTGACCATTATTACTATCAGTAGCCAAAATTTCCAGTAATTTTCCTTGTAATGGGCTAGAATCTTGTGCTTCATCTTCAAACACGGCAAAAACTTCTTCCTGCCACATTTTTCTTGGGTTATCTTCTTCTAACACCCTTAATGCACCTAAAATTAAATCATCATAGTCGATAAAATTTTCTTTTTGCATCAATATTTGATATTCTTTATATAATCCTTTTGCCATGGCTATGAGAGGATAAGAATTTTTAGGATCATCTTGTAATATATCAAGATCAAATTTTGTTAAACCCGAACTTTTTATTTGACGAATAACATTATGAGCAAAATTAGGTAAAACTTCCGTTAATAATACTGAATCTCGCCGTAAAATCTCACTTTCTTCCCCATTAAAATTTTTAGTCTGACTTTTACTTTTTAAGAGTAAATTATAATTATCAGGATAATTTTTTGCCCATTCCATTACTATTGCGCGAATAATACGATGACTAGGAGTAACTTCCACTAAAGTACTATTTTCGAGATGAAGTTGCGATAATAAAGGATGACGATTGATAATATTCACCGCTAATCCATGAATTGTTTGCACAGTGAAACCGATGGGAGGTAATTTTAATTCTTCTAACTTTTTTTTCAGTTTATTTTTGATACTTGCACAAGCCGAGCGAGTATAGGTAACAATAACTAATTGTCGATTATTATTAAGTTTATTTTTATTAATAGTAATGGCAGCAACAACAGCTAGAGTATGGGATTTTCCTGCCCCCGGCACTGCTGAAATTGCCATTTTCCCCCCTTCCCACAGAGCTAATTCTTTTTGTCCTAATCTTAAATTATTAATTAATTCTTCCATAGTCAATTATCTTTTATTTTGATTTAATTATAGCATTTATATATATAGATTAATCATCATTTTTATTAATAATAAATATCCTTTAAAATTATTCACATTAAATGTTAAAATATCAAATAATATCACTCTTTTACATCATGGAATCATTTACTATTAGTTTTATTAGCAAAGAAACCTTATTCGCCCTTTCCTTATTTCCCTATCTCGGATTTTTATGGTTTTTACAGCGATCGCAAAAAGTGCCTAAAATGGCTTTAATGGGCTTTTATTTACTACTATTATTCGTTGCCATTACCATACCCGCAGGAATTTATGCCGAAACTCATTATCAAACATCTTTAGCTAATGTGGATTGGTTACATGGCAGTGCAGAATTTTTCTTAACCTTATCAAATATTTTTGTAGTTTTAGGATTTCGTCAAGTAGTTATTGAAAAAGAAAAGGAAAATAAAGTTGATAAAATTTCAATTTCTGTGGAGGAAGAAAAAAAATAATCATGAACTAAATATAATCATAAAATAGATATTTATTAAGAGTTTTATGTTAACTATTTAGCTTAATTTATTCATTTCATTAACGATTTTTACAGTCTCAATACTAACAGTTGTTACTTTCATTAATAAGTCAATTACTTTCTCTTTATAGTCAGCAAATCGATAATTATTGAATTTTTCTGCTATGGTTTTATCCTTTGGTTTTTTCTCTTTATATTGATCTAAAATCCACTCTAAAGCGCTACGATTACCTAGTTTATATTCCCATGCTAAAGGCGGAATTTCTGTTAAAGTTGTTACCTCATCAATGATAATTTTATGGTTGATTTTATCCGCTTTTAACTTCGGTTTAACGGATAATCGCTCCCTTGCCCCCAATTCTGGGAATCGCCCCCCTCCCCCCAATTCTGGGGGAGTAACAGAAGCATTGGAAGTCCCCAAACTTGGGGATTTAGGGGCGTTAATTTGTCCTTCTACCCCCAATTCTGGGGGAGTAACAGAAGTATCAGAAGTCCCCAAACTTGGGGATTTAGGGGCGTTAATTTGTCCTTCTACCCCCAATTCTGGGGGAGTAACAGAAGTATCGGAAGTCCCCAAACTTGGGGATTTAGGGGCGAAAATCAGCCCCCCTGCCCCCAATTCTGGGGGAGATTTATCCACATCAATTCTTTTCAATTCATAAGGTTTAATAGTCTCATAATTGAGGTGTAAATCCATTAATTGTTTACCCCAATTTGCCCACTGCCAAAAGTCATCATAAAAAGGTATTCTCGGAAACTCTCTTTTTAAATTTAACTCATATTTTTCCCGATATTTAGGGTTATGTAAAACAGCATAAACATAATAAAAAATACTCTCTTTATCCGTAAAACAGGCATCCTGCCTGTTATCCTCCGACGGGCTAGAAGCCCGTTTTACGTTATGGTAGTATTCTCTGAATTTTGTTAACGCCCAATCGGTTATATTATCAATTCTCTCTCCTTTTTCATAGCGATATAATGGCAAACATTGACAAGTTTCAATAAAGCCTAAATCACATATATTATTAATAATATAAGTAGAAAAAGGTTTAGTATGAGCTATACCAGAAATAGCAATAATTTTATTATCTAAATTATCTGAATTATAAATATTAAACCATTGATAAGTCATACCATTAAAATGTTTATCAAAGTAAAAATATTGACTGTAAAACGGGCGATAATTACTTTTAATAATTTTTTGACTATTAAATTCTTTTTCTATACCTCTTTCTAAATATTTAGTTAACTCCCTATCCCATTTAATTTTCTCTTTATCTTGATAGTTACTATCTTTTAAAGTTGCTTTATAAGTATTGATTAAAAACTTAACTTTTGTCTCTAAATTTTCTTTGCTAACATCATAAACCCATTCATCTCTTTGAGTTTTTAAACCCGATGAAAATAACTTAAAAATTGCCTCATCACAAACTTTATTTTCTAACTCTCCTGTTACCTCATTTTTAACGGCTTTAGTTTTTCCCCCTTTAACATCCTTATCAATTAAAGGAATTAAATCATCAAAATCATTATCAGTTTGATTAATCCAATTATGTTTTTTATCAGGTTTTATTAACTCTGATTTAGGGATAATATTTTCTAATATATGTTGACTAATAAAAGCTAACTTTTCGGTGTTAGTGTCAAATTCTGGACGGCGATTATAATAAATTTGACAAGGTAAATTAGATTTTTTATTGATTTTAATTAAAAAAGTAATAGTTACCCCTGTTTGAATACCAAAAACATTATGAGTTGTGCCTGATAACTTAGGATTTGCCCTAATATTTCCCCCTAAATCAATTATATAAATATAGTTAAATTCTTCCTCTAAACATTTTCTAAAACCATCAAAAGCCCTTGCATCAATTAAAGAAGAATTAGTAATAAAAGCGATAATTCCCTCATCATTTAATCTATCCGTTGCCCACCGAATAAAACGGGTGTACATATCATAAACTACGATTTGATTTTGTGCTGTACCTTCTTTAATATAAGTATTTTTTATTCTTTTATCGATACTGTTATACTTACGATTAGCGTTATTGTCATTAAAGTTTTCTTGCTTGGCATTATAGGGAGGATTACCAATAATAACTGATATTTTTCTCTCATTTTGACGTTTAATTCTTTCAGTATTTTCCTCATTCATCCCAAATAAATTCATCTGTTTTTCTCCCTTATCCGTAGGGTGTAAAGTATCAACTAAACAGATATTATTAAACTCTAAATATTGCTTTTTTATCTGCTGATAAGAATATTCAATATTCAAATTTGCGATATAATAAGGTAAGATAGAAACCTCATTACAATGAATTTCATGCTGATATTTATATTCAAGATCTTTAGGCAATAAACGCTCTAATATTTCTGTAATAAAAGTACCAGTACCTGTAGCGGGATCTAATATTTCAACACCTTTATCCCCTAAACTTTTCTGAAAATGAGTTGTTAATAAATAATCCGTACTTTCTACCATAAATTTAACAATTTCATTAGGAGTATAAACTATACCTAATCTATCTGCTTCTTTAGGGTTATAGGCTTTATAAAAAGTCTCATAAACTACTTTTAGAAACTTCTGCTTTTCGTGGTGATTAACTATACTTGAAGCCGTGCGAATAATAGCATTATAATAACTTTGAATGGTCTTAAAAGTATTGCGTTTAACATTACCAGTAAAAAAAGTTTTGATAACTTCATTTAATTGTTTAGCGATGTTATTTTCTTGGTGAAATTGCCCTTCATTAAAAATATTATTAAATATATCTTCAGTCAAAATATGCTGAATAATCATCTCTCTAATATCATCAATAGTTATGTCTGGATTAATGGATTCTTGACATACTTTTAAGAATTTATCCCTTGCCTCAATAAATTTTTGATTTGCCCCTAAATCCCCAACATTGGGGACTTCCAAACCGTCTCTTACTCCCCCAGAATTGGGGGCTGGGGGGCGATTCCCAGAATTGGGGGTAGGGGGGCTGATTTTCGCCCCTAAATCCCCAACATTGGGGACTTCCAAACCGTCTCTTACTCCCCCAGAATTGGGGGTAGGGGGGCGATTCCCAGAATTGGGGGTAGGGGGGTTGATTTTCGCCCCTAAATCCCCAACATTGGGGACTTCCAATGCTTTTCTTACTCCCCCAGAATTGGGGGCTGGGAGGCGATTCCCAGAATTGGGGGTAGGGGGGCGATTCCCAGAATTAAGGGTAGAGGGGGATAAAACCCCTGATTGACTATCAATTAAATTTCTGAGAGTATCTAAGATGGTGGGTAAATCTTGACTAAAAGAATTAATAGCCTGACGAAAATCTTTTACTTCTGCCCTTTCATAGTCTAAAAATTGGTTAATTAACTTGTCTAAATCATCATCATTTTCCATCTCAATCCGCAAAGATTCTTGTCCATTTTGGATTAATACGGCGGTTTTAGTATCCTCAAATAAAATATTATCAGTGGGGTATCCTTTCTTAAATTTAGCCTCAATTTCAGCGTCTATAGTATCCTTTTCGTCTTTAGATTCCCAGTATCCCCAGTCAAGGCGTAAAGCATCTTTTATAATACCATCAGGGCGAATAGAAGTATTGATGCGACTCTTAATCGTTAACTCATCAACTAAGATAAAATTACGAGGTTTACAGTAACCATTTAATAGAGTAGCAAAAGCAAATCTAACGGAGCTTTCATTGCGACTACCACCATATCTAATTCTGGTTTCTAAATCTCGACGATATTGATTAATCAAGACATTTGCCATAATATAAAATATCTTAAAATTACTTATTTATTGATTCTATGTAAGATAAAACTTAGCATATTTACCCAAGGCAATTAAAGGGAAATAATGACGATATAAATGATAATTAATATAGAAATGTCCGGGGAAACCCGTGCCAGTAAATTGCTTTTCTTCCCATGTGCCTATGTCATTTTGAGTAGATAAAAGATAGTTTATCCCTTGATTAATACTATTTTCTGCAAATTTATTAATAGCATTACCACCATCTAATAAACCAATTAATGCCCATGCAGTTTGAGAAGGTGTTGAGTCTCCTTTTCCTTTCAAAAATGAATTTTTATAACTATCACAAGTTTCTCCCCAACCACCGTCACTATTTTGACAACTAACTAACCAATTAATGGCTTTTTCAATGTTATTTTTATGAGTTTGAGGTGCGATGACGGCTAAGGCGGATAAAACTCCTGATGTACCATATATATAGTTTACTCCCCAACGTCCAAACCAACTACCATCTTCTTCTTGCTGTTTGATTAAAAAAGCGATGGCATTTTGAATTTTATTGCCTTTGATGGATAAGTCACAACTTCCCACCATTTCTAATACTCTAGCAGTAATATCAGCCGTTGCAGGATCAATCATTGCTTTTAAGTCAGCATAAGGAAGAAAATTTAACCAATTTGCATCGTTATTAATATCAAAAGCAGCCCAACCGTGATTATAACATTGCATAGTTTCAATCCACCGTAAACAACGAAAAATGGCTTCTCGTTTCAAGGTTTCGTTAGGTAATTCTAGCTGATTTAATGTCATGACAATTACCGCCGAATCATCCATATCGGGATAAAAACGATTTTCATACTCAAACGCCCAACCTCCAGGTTTTCCTTCGGGATTTTTAACTCCCCAATCGCCATAGTCAAGGATTTGTTTATTTAATAACCACTCTCCACCTTTAATCAGGTTAGGATGATTAGGAGTAACACCAGATTCCACTAAAGCGCGTAAACTCCAAGCGGTATCCCATACAGGTGAAACACAGGCTTGTACTAAATAATCATCATGGGTTTCAATGGCAAAATTTTCTACGGCATTTAATCCTCGTGTTACTATGGGATCGTTTCTATGATACTTAAGGGTTTTTAAGGCTAAAAGTGAGTTAAGCATCGCTGGTATAATGCCACCCCAATCTCCACTAACTTCTTGTCTTTCAATAATCCATTTTTCCGCTGCTTGAATACTTTGCTCTTTAAAGGGTACAATATTCCATTCTTCTGCTAGTTTAAATAAATTGTCTAATTGTCCGAATATATCAGTCCAATCTCCGTTACTAGGCATCTCATATTTTACGTTATTAATGCCTTCGCTGTATAATTCATTTAATTTTATTCTCGGTTCGATGGCAAAAATAGGCTTTTGATCGAATACAATTAATAAAGGTACTGTGCTACCTCTTGCCCAACTTGACATTTCATAGATGGTAAAAAAGGGATTTTGCGGCAATAACATAATCCAAGGTGGAATAGAAGGCACTCCCCGCCAATCATAACAACCAATTAAGGCAAGGTGAAATTTGGTGAAAATACGAGTTTTACTAATACCACCTTTACTCAAAATAAATTTTTTTGCTTTTATTAAGGCATTATCATCGATACTCACTCCTAATAATCTTAATGCCATATAGGCTTCTACGGATGTGCTTAAATCTCCTCCGTCTCCGTAATATAATTCCCATCCTCCATGATTACGTTGTTGCGATCGCAAATAATGTTCAATTTTATGTAAAGGTTTTTGATTATCGACACCCCAAATTTTATAAAGCAAAACAGCTTCGGCAGTAATAGTAACATTAGACTCTAAATAGGCGCACCAATGACCATCATTTTGTTGTAGGGAGAAAAGATAATTTTGAGCTTTTTTGATGTTATCAATGGTGTCAAATTTAGGAATATTAGCAGTCATAACTTAAAAATTATTAGAGTAATTTCCTAGAATAGCACAATGTCTTGTCACCGAAGCAGTAAAATTTATTGATAATGAAATTGAATAAAATCAACAACTTGAGTTAAACCATCACCAGTTTTAAGGTTAGTAAAAACAAAAGGTTTCTCACCGCGCATTTTTTTTGTATCTTGTGTCATCACATCTAAACTAGCACCCACATAAGGCGCTAAATCAATTTTATTAATCACCAATAAATCAGATTTGGTAATACCCGGACCACCTTTGCGAGGTATTTTATCTCCCGCAGCTACATCAATAACATAAATTGTCAAATCCACTAATTCGGGGCTAAAAGTCGCAGCAAGGTTGTCTCCGCCACTTTCGACAAAAACTAGCTCTAAGTCACCAAATAAGCTCTCTAACTCCTCAATGGCTTCGATATTGATAGAGGCATCTTCCCTAATAGCTGTATGAGGGCAACCTCCTGTTTCTACTCCCCTAATTCTATCGGCTGATAAGGCTTGAGATTTGACTAAAAATTGTGCATCTTCTTGGGTATAAATATCATTGGTAACGGCGGCGATGGAATAGTTTTCCCTCATGATTTTGCATAAAGCGTCTAATAATGCTGTCTTACCTGATCCTACAGGTCCAGCTATTCCTACTCGAAAACTACTCATAATAATTAATAACTGAATGTTACGCAAAAATAGAATTAGTTGTTGATTAGAGGTGTCAGGTTTCAGGTTTCAGGTTTCAGGTTTGGAATTAAATTAAATTGATAAAATCTTATTACCAAATCCATTGATTTTTGCGAAACCTTAAAATCTGGATAACTTTTTACTTCAATCATTTTCATTAAACCTAAAACCGAATAACTTATTATTTCGATTCATTAAAAGTTTGTACATTACCGTTAGGACTTAAGATTAATCTTACAGTAAGTTGATCTGTCTCGGTAAAAGAAGAGGTTAATTTTTCCCCTAATAAAGGCATTCCTGTACGATCTAAAAATACAGTTGCAACTTGTCCTACAGGCGTAATTTTCGTTAAAGAACCATTTTGACTAAAGTTTAAGCGATATTCGATACTTTGTTTTAAGTTTTCTGGTGGTTGCCATTTACTCTGAAAATATTGTTTAACTTCATTAGTGATAATACCTGCAAATTTTTGTTGATTCAATGATGGTGATATTGTCTTAACGGTAAAATCTGGAGTATTTTCGATAACCGAAGGAGAAACGCTATTAAAACTATTAATACCCACAACATCATTAGATTCTATGGGTTTTGTGGAGGTATTTGGGAAAGAATTTTCACCAGAATCTGAGTTACTAGATTTTAAGACAGGTAAACTAGACAGACGAGAAGGATATTGAGGAATTGATTTTACGCTGGGTTGAGGAGGTTGAAAAGAAGGGGTGACAGATAAAGGTGGCGCAGGAGGTAATGAAGGTTGAATCATCATGATATTTGCAGGATTTATGTCATTGTCATTACTTTCCTTGGTGGCAGTAGGTACATTTACCGCCGAAGGTGTTGGTGGTGGTGGAATAATAATTTGAGTTTGAGAAGCAACACCAGAGTTATTATTATTTAAAGCATCGTTTTCTCCTTCCATGGATGGTTTAGTTATAGACGCAGGAGGTAATAAAGTTTCTCTATTTTTTAGACTTTCTGGCACTTCTGGCGCAACAATTGATGGTAAAGTTTTAGGGTCAAGGGGTGATGGTGGTATTAATTCTTCTACGTTGGGAGTAATATTTTCGATGTTAGCTTGACTAGGATTATTGATTTCATTGGTTGCTACTTGTTTTTCATAACGCCACCAAATACCGCCTCCAACCATACAAGCAAGGGTTGTAATCAGAATACCTAATCCGATATTATTAGATCCTAATTCATCTTTACTAATGGTCATTCTTGTGGCATCTAAATGATAAGCTGACAAGGCGTTGATAAAATCTAGTAATTGCGTATTGCTTAAGGTTACTTCTAAAGTTTCTTCTTTTGGTACGAAACACTGATAAAATAGTCGATGTCCTCGCACACAATCCCTTGTTAGAGAGATAAATTCTTCTTCATTTTGTGATGGTAATTCACAGACTAAATCTTCTTCCGTAAGAGGAGTAATTTTCAAATAATTATTGATATATTCTTGTACTTTTTTTCTTAATTTTTCTAGTAAATCTCGATCTCCAATAATAGTACTTCTATCTTCTTTTGGTACTCTAGGATCATCGAAATGCAATTGAAAGCTAAAGAGTTGTGGAAAAGGTTTAGGGCCAAAATATCCCCAAAAAGACTGAGGATGATAGATTTCTAAAGTACAAGTAGGAGGGGTATAACGTCGAAAAGAACTAGAGGCATTAATGACCATATCAAGGTTTAATATAAGATTTTATTTCTTAATAACTGTTGATTATTTTCAAATCATAAACCATTGATCGATACTTTTGCTCAAAAACTATATCAATTCTACGATGGAAGTTGTCAGGGGTGTTTGCTATTACTTTAGTTCAACGTAATAATATCTGATTTAGGCAGATAGCAGGTTTAACTCATATCTTACACCCCATTAACTGGTTAGGGGGAGTAATGAGTAAGAAGTAATGAGTAATGAGTTTCAGAATTGATACTAACCGCTATAAGATTGATTACCTCACTTTAGAGTATTAAGTATTTTTGTTCTGGTGCAAGATCTCAGTTTAATACTTTTTGCTTTTGCTTATCAAAGCATTTTTTTTGATTATTCCTTAATATTAGTATATAAAACTTAATATTTTATCGAGGAGTAATTAATCATGACTATCACTTTTATCAAAGAAAATAAAGAAGTTGTAGCGGCTACGGGGGCAAATCTTAGAGAAAAAGCGTTACAAAATGGGGTTGATATTTATAAATTGCGAGGAAAATTGATCAATTGTGGTGGTTATGGACAATGTGCCACTTGTATCGTAGAAATTGTTTCTGGTTTAGAAAATTTATCCCCAAAAACTGATTTTGAAGAACGAAAATTGAAAAAAAAGCCCGATAATTATCGTTTAGCTTGTCAAACTCTTGTTAATGGTCCTATCAGTGTTAATACAAAACCACAGTAAATAATTGACATTGACAATGAACAATGAACAATTGACAATTAAGATTGTACCTTACCTATAGAAACATTAGATTATGTTAGATACTTCTCCTTCCACTTCAGATATTGCTGAGGCTTTATTTATTCCTGCAGATTTAGATTTTGATTTACCTAATCCTGAAGATGAGGGTATCGGGGAGGAGGAGTTTCTGCAAAAAGTTGAAGATGTTTGGAAAGTTTGCGATCGCTTTGATTTACAGACGGATATTTGGCGTGGTAGAATTTTAAGGACTGTTAGAGATCGAGAAAAATTCGGCGGTGAAGGTAGAGGTACGGGTTTTTTGAATTGGCTAAAAAATAGGGAAATTACCAAAAGTCAAGCCTATGGTTTTATCCAATTAGCTAATAGTGCGGATACTTTATTAGAAGATGGTAATTTAGATCCTACTGCTATTAATAATTTTAGTAAACGGGCTTTTGTAGAAACGGCGAAAGCTGATCCTGAAATTCAAAAATTGGTTAGTGAAGCGGCTCAAAATGGCGATCGCATAACTCGTCGGGAGGTAAAGCAATTAACGGATGAATATACAGCGATGAATTCTGATTTATTGCCTGATATTGTCAAGGAAAAAGCCGTTGATGGTTCGTTACCACCCCGTCATTTAGCGCCGTTGGTGAAAGAATTAGAAAAGTTACCAGAAGAACAAATTGCCGAAATTCGTAAAGAAATGGAAGCAAATCCAGATGTTGATACGGTGAAACAAATGACTTCCACAGCGAAAAGTCTAGCTAAATATTTAGATTCCGCTTCTCAAGTAGAAACCCTAAGAGAATCAACGGTAGATGTAGAAAGAGCCTTAGATGAAGCCCTAAGATTAGATTGTTTAAGTATTACGGCAGATTTAGTCAAACAAGCGACAAATTTAGAACAAAGTGTCGGGAAACTTTATACTTTGTGGAAAAAAATGGGTAGTATTGCTGATCGTCTTTATGTAGAAACGGGCGCAAGTAGTCCTAATTTGCGATCGCTTTTGAGTTGTTTAGAAAAACTCACCAGTGAATCCATTGAAGTGCGCCTCGATGATGGTGGAGAGAAGATGATTCGGTTAAGAATTATGAGCGATGAAATATAGAAATATAATTGATAATTCTAGTATCAGGATTAAAGGATTATAGGATTAACTAGACACTCTTTTACTCCTGACTTCTAACCCAACTCCTATCAACTATTAACTATTAACTATCAACTATTAACTATCAACTATCAACTATTAACTATTAACTAACTTAAATTCGGGCGTTTTGTATGCCAATTAGTGGCTTGTTGATAAGCGTAACCGACTTTAAATAAGACATCTTCTCGTAAAACATTACTGATTAATTGCATTCCGATGGGTAAATTTTGACTATCAAAACCGCAAGGAATACTCATGCCGGGTAAACCAGCTAAATTGACGGGAATTGTCATTAAATCAGATAAATACATACTAAGGGGATCATCGGTTTTTTCTCCAGCTTTAAAAGCAGTAGTTGGCGCAGTAGGAGAAATTAACACATCAACATCAGCAAAAGCGTTATCAAAATCTTCTTTAATCAAAGTACGAACTTTTTGCGCTTTGAGATAATAAGCATCATAGTAACCAGCAGATAACGCATAAGTACCTAACATAATACGCCGTTTGACTTCCGCTCCAAATCCTTGAGATCTAGTACTGGTGTACATTTCTAAAAGGTTGTCAGCTTCGTGTCTAATGCCATATTTAACAGCATCATAACGAGCTAGATTAGCGGAGGCTTCCGAAGGTGCGATAATGTAATAAATAGGTAAACCATAGCGAAAACGGGGGCAAGAAATCTCTTTTACTTGAGCGCCTAATTTCTCTAATTCTTTGATGGCTTGATTAACGCTTTGGGCGACAACGTTATCTAATCCTTCTCCAAAAGTTTCTTTAATAATTCCTACTTTTAAGCCTTTTAAATCTGTAGTAAAAAATTGTGTATAGTCTGGTATTTCTACTTTTAAACTGGTAGAATCTTTACTGTCATATCCTGCGATGGCCTGTAATAAAATAGCGGTATCTTCTACAGTATAAGCAAAAGGGCCAATTTGATCTAAAGAAGAAGCATAGGCAACTAAACCGAAACGAGAAACTAAACCATAAGTAGGTTTTAAGCCAACAACCCCACATAAAGAAGCAGGTTGACGAATTGAACCTCCAGTGTCTGAACCTAAAGACACCACGCATTCATTAGCAGCAACGGCGGCGGCTGAACCACCCGAAGAACCTCCCGGTACTCTAGTTATATCCCAAGGATTAGCAGTGACTTGATAACCTGAGTTTTCCGTCGAACTTCCCATGGCAAATTCATCTAAGTTAGTTTTACCTAAAATTACTGCGCCTTTATCTCTTAATTTTTGAGTGACAGTAGATTCATAACTAGGAATAAAATTCTCTAAAATTCTTGAAGCGCAAGTGGTAGGAATGCCTTTAGTGGACATATTATCTTTAATAGCCATGGGGATTCCTTCGAGGATATTAATTTCTTCCCCTTTGGCTACTTTTTCATCTACTTTTTGCGCCGTTTCTAGCGCTAAATCTTTCGTCACCCATAAAAAACTTTTAATTTGTGGTTCTAATTTTTCAATAGTGTTTAAATATTCTGTGGTAATTTCCACTGCCGAACGTTTTTTACTTTTAATGGCTTGATGTAACTCACTTATAGAAGTCATGAATTAATTACTTGATACTTTAAATTATTAATATCTATTATTCAATGATTAGGGCAGTATTGTCATCGTTTTATGGATTAATTATTAGAAAATTGTTGACAATCTCTTAACCAAAGTTTTACACTCTGTGCAATTATGCCATTACTACTATCACGAGGAGGAGATGAAATAAAGTTTTGACTATCATGAGGATAACCCAATTTAGTTAATAACATAATCATTCTCCATCCTTGAGGAGTTTTTGTTAATAATAACCAGTGAAAATTTTGGGTTTCAATAATACGATTATTGCTTGAATATTGCCTTTCCAATGTTGTAAAAAAAATCTGTTTAACTTGCTCTTCCTCTTGTAATTTGATGGGACTTTTATACTGAGTTTGTTTTAACGATAAAGGTTCTAAATCTGTTTTGCCTACTGTAATTATATAGATAGGAAAAAACTCTAAATCATGAGAAAAAATACGATTTCGCTGGATAACTCGATTACCATAATCTGCTAAATCTTTAACTAATAAATCCCCTAAATTTTCTAAATTATCAGGACATTTTTGAGGATTAATAACATTTTCGGCTAAAACATTTTGGGCATAATAACAGGATAAAAATAAGCTATTAAATATAGTCAAGACTGACAATAAATATTTAGAGAAATAGTACCTTATCTTCATAATTTTTAATATTTGAAAATACTTAATTCTCAATTTCCTTTATAATTTTACTCCATGCTTCGGGAGGATTTTGTGCTTGGGTAATAGGACGACCGATGACAAGATAATCAGCACCTTGTTGTAATGCTTTTTTTGGAGTCATAATTCGTTGTTGATCTCCTGCTATAGCCCATGAAGGACGGACTCCAGGACATACTAATAAGAAATCTTGTCCGCATACTTCTTTCAATTTTTGTGCTTCATGGGGAGAACACACAGCACCATGAATGCCACACTCTTTCGCCATTAGGGCGTTATTTAAGGCATATTCAGGTAATTCTAGGGGAATTTTGAGGTCAAACGCTAATTGTCGGCTATTAATGCTGGTTAAAACACTAATGGCTAACAATTTGAGACGGGTATCCTCACTATTTTTTACGACTTCAGAGGCGGCGGTTAAGGCTTCTCTACCTGCGGTGGCATGAATAGTTAATAAGTCAACTTGATGTTTTAATGCTGATTGGGTGGCACTTTTAACGGTGTTGGGGATGTCATGAAATTTCAAATCCAGAAATATCCGTTTGTTTTCGTCTTTTAAAAATTTGAGTATATCTGCACCTGTGGCTACAAATAATTCTAATCCCACTTTCCAAAAACTCACTTCTGGTAATAATTTGATTAATGCCATGGCGGAATCTAAATCAGGGACATCCAGAGGTACAATAATTTTATCTTGATCCATAGTAATATTTAATGTTATAATTTGTTATTTTAAATTGTGCGATCGCACTTTCTCTATAAATAAATGGAAATAAAAGTCCCCATAGTTGGGGATTTAGAGGTAAAATCAATTAATGTAAGAAATGACGTACTCCAGTAAATACCATCACTAAACCTAATTCATTAGCGGCTTTGATAGAATCCTCATCACGGATTGAGCCTCCTGGCTGAATGATACTACAGATACCTGCTTCAGCAGCAGTGCGAACGGAATCATCAAAAGGAAAAAACGCATCACTAGCTAAAAATGCACCATGAGAATGCTCTTTTGCTTGTTCTAAGGCAATTTTTACTGAGCCGACTCGGTTCATTTGTCCTGCCCCTATGCCAAGAGTAGTACGATCTTTACTGATGACGATGGCATTAGATTTGACGTGTTTAACGATTTTCCATGCAAATAATAATTCTTGTAACTGTGTTTCTGTGGGTTGTTTCTCTGTGACAATTTGCCATGTTTCGGGTAATTCTAAGGCTAAATCGTTTTCTTGAATTAAAAATCCTCCAGCGATGGCTTTAATATTATCCTGAGTAGTGGAGTTAAAATCGGATAACAACAATACTCGAAGGTTAGATTTTTTGGCTAAAATAGATGCGGCTTCTTCGGTAATATCAGGGGCAACAATACACTCTAAAAATATTTTACTCATGGCTTGAGCTGTCGGCGCATCGAGGGGTTGATTTAACGCCACAATACCACCAAAAGCTGACACTGAATCAGCATTATAAGCCTTTTGATACGCCTCAAAAAGAGTGTCACCCACGGCTACACCGCAAGGATTTGTGTGCTTAAGAATTACCGCAGCAGGTTCATTACTGGGAAATTCAGCAATAATTCTTCTAGCGGCTTCCATATCAACTAAGTTATTATAGCTTAACTCTTTACCCTGTAATTGATTCGCCGATGCCCAACCTTTAGCTTCCCTTCCGTTTTGATACCAACTGGCTTTTTGATGAGGATTTTCGCCGTAACGTAAAGTAGCTATTTTTTCTCCTCCAATGCCATAATAATCGGCAGATTCAGGGTTAATGTGGGCGAAATAACGACAAATAGCTTGATCGTAACTTGCTGTCATTGCAAAGGCTTCAATGGCTCTGGCTTGACGGAATTCGAGGGTAGTTTTTCCTTGATTTTCTCGTAATTGGGTCAAATAATCATCATAACGAGCAGGATTAGTTAAAATAGTGACATGAGCATAGTTTTTCGCACTCCCTCTCACCATAGCAGGCCCTCCGATGTCTATTTGCTCTATGGCATCTTCTATAGTACAATTTTCTTGAGCGATAGTTTTTTCAAAGGGATATAAATTAACGGCGACTAAATCAAAAGGTTGAATTTCGTTAGCAGTTAAATCTTGTTGATGGGATTCTAATTCTAATCTTGCTAAGATACCCCCATGAATACGAGGATGTAAAGTTTTAACTCTTCCTCCTAAAATTTCAGGGGATTGAGTATAATCACTAACTTTAGTAACGGGAATACCAGCGGATTGTAAAGTTTTTGCTGTGCCACCGCTACTAACAATTTGAAACTTAAATTCTGTAACTAAAATTTTGGCTAATTCTACTATTCCTGTTTTATCCGATACACTTAATAAGGCTAAACCTGTCATTATGAGCTTTTATTTTTGATGATTTTTCTCTCTTATTATACTAAGATTTTGCCCTGAGTTTAACACTTAAGATAAAATGGAGAAGAAAGGAAAGTTTAGAGGTTATAGATGGTAGAAATAATTATAGAATTATCTATTATCTATGGGAGAATATTTAAAAATAAATTGGTGTTAGTTTAAGATTTAGAGAAACGTAAAATTAACGCTTCTACTTATATTTTGCCGATATTTATTTTTTATATCTCGCCATAAAATTTTTAATTAACTATCCTCTACTCTACTTGTTTAAGATGAATATTTTTTCTGCCTAAAACAACCTCAAATTCATCCCCCGGTTTTAAACCCATTTTATCGGTATAGGCTTTACCAATGGACAAATTACCATTAGATTGTACATTAATGCGATAATTAGCGCTTCTGCCTCTTTTTTTACTATCCATAGAAGTTTCGTTATCAAGACTAATTCCTTCGGCTTCAATTAAAGCATTGAGAAATTTAACCATACTAACTCTTTTTTGTCCATTATCTCCAAGAGTATAATAACCACATTCAATGGCTTTTTCTTCTCGAGATGCGTTACCTAATTTTTTTACGGTTTTGAGTAAGTCTTTTCCGATTAAGGGTTGTTGTTTTTTACTTGCCATTTATTTTTTATTTTACTAAATTTCAAACAAACTATTTTAAATTAATAGCCTAAATAGTTTTTAAATTTTTGTTCATCAACTATCATATACTAATATAGCAAAATTTAACTTTTTTTACTAAACTTAATCTTAAAGAAATGAGGAATTGATAATTATTATTTGTTAATTATTTAAAGATTCTTACCGTCAGTAGATACCCACAAAAGCTATAATAAATTCATGAAATTAACCACAAAAGGGCATTATGCGGTTAAAGCATTATTAGATTTGAGTCTTCAACCTAATTATTTACCTATTTCAGTTAATACTATTGCTAGTCGTCAAAATTTACCTGCACCTTATTTGGAAAAAATATTAATCAAAATTCGTCAAGCAGGATTAATCAAATCCGTCAGAGGTGCGCATGGTGGTTATCAATTAGCTTTTTCTCCAGAGGATATTTCTTTAGGGGATATTCTCGTAGCGGTAGGAGATAAAATTGAGCCTTTACCTAATTATAATCAAGATAGTGATTTAGCTGAAGATTGGGTGACAATTTGTTTATGGCGACAGTTAAATAATAAGTTAAAAGAGGCAATTTATAGTATAACTTTAGCTGATTTATATTATGATGCTCGTAGTCGTCAAGCCTCTTATGGTGAAGATAATAATTTTATTGTTTAAATTAATTTCTCATTGAATTGTTAATTGTTTATTTTGCGTCTATTTTAGATTTTTTAATTGGTGATCCTTGGGGTTGGATTCATCCTGTACAATTAATGGGATGGATTATTAATAGTTATACTAATTTTATTGTCAATAATACTGATAATAAATTACTACGAAAAATTGCAGGAGTTATTCTTGGCGTTGGTTTAGTTTTTGGTAGTGGCGCTTTGACTTGGTTATTAATTGATATTGCCACCAAAATTAATATTTATTTAGGGATTATTTTACAAGTTATTTTATTAGCTAGTTGTTTTGCTGGAAAAAGTTTGCGGTGTGCGGCAGAAGACGTTTTACAATATCTCAGAAAAGATGATTTACTCACTGCGCGTTATCGTCTTAGTTTTTATGTGGGTAGAGACACTGATATTTTATCGACTGATGAGGTTTTGCGCGCTATTTTAGAAACTGTGGCAGAAAATACTATAGATGGCGTTACCGCACCTTTATTTTATGCTTTGTTAGGTGTATTTATCCCTGTTATTGGTTGTGTGCCTTTTGCCATCGCCTATAAAGCATTAAGTACATTAGACTCTATGATAGGTTACAAAAAAGAACCTTTTAAGGATATAGGTTGGTTTAGTGCTAAATTAGAGGATTACATAACATGGTTTCCTTGTCGCTTAACGGTTTTAACTCTTGGGGTGATTTCAGGAGATGTTATTAATAAAATTAATGAATGCCGAAAGTATGCAACTATAGATCCTAGTCCTAATTCAGGCTGGAGTGAGGGAATTTATGCTGTTATTTTAGGAGTACAATTAGGAGGAGAAAATACTTATCAAGGGGAGAAAAAGTTTAAACCATTATTAGGTAAATCTATTCATAAAATTGATGAAAATATTATTCAAAAAGCATTATTGTTAACTAGATTTTGTTTTTTATTATGGCTTTTTATTGCTACTTTAATCTTAAGACTTATTAATTCTTTATAATCATTTATTTATTTTTGTTGTTTTAAAATGTATTGTACAAAATTAACCGCTGATAAAGGTTGAGAAAAAAAGTAACCTTGCCCATAATTACATTCTAATTCATTGAGAATATCTAATTGTTCTTTAACTTCTATTCCTTTAGCAATAGTTTTAATATTTAAGACTTTTGCTGCTGCAATAATAGATTTTACTAACTTTTGTGCTTTTTTATCTTTTTCTAAATTATGAATCAAAGATTGATCAATTTTTAAAGAATTAAAACTAAATTTATGTAGATTAGTTAAAGAAGAAAAACCAATACCAAAATTATCTAAACATAACTCAATATTTAAAGCGGATATGTCCTTAAAAATACTGTTTAATAAATGTTTTCTTTCTAATAACATATCTTCTTTTATTTCTATTTGTATATTATTATTTTTAAGTTGATTATTCGGTATGGAATTAATTAATTTATTCATGATATTTTGATCTTCAAATTCAAATTCAGATAAATTAAGACTAATGGGAATATTTTTGATTTCTTTCCAAGTTTTTATATCTTCTATAACAGATTTTAATAACCAATTTTCTAAGGTAAAAATCAGAGAATTATTTTCAAAAAGAGGGATAAATTTTTCAGGATAAATTAAACCTAAATCTTTATTTTCCCAACGAATTAAAGCCTCAGCACTATTAATTAATTGGGTTTTTAACTCCACAACTGGTTGATATAATATTTTAAATTCATTATTGGCTAATGCTTCATGAAAATTCTTTTCTATATTAGTTTTATTAATCTCGATTTTACTCATCTGATACTGATAAAATTTAGACTGATTACGCCCATTTTTTTTCGCTTCATACATAGCTAAATCTGCGTTACGAATTAGCTGTTTTAAATTATTTCCATCATGAGGAAAAACAGTAATTCCGATACTGGCAGAAACAAATACTTGATGATTAAAAATATCAAAAGGTAAGTTTAATAAATCAATAATTTTTTTGGTAATAACTTCTAAATCACTAAATTTTTCAATACAAGGAATGGCAATTAAAAATTCATCTCCTCCTAATCTAGCCAATAAATCTGTATTGCGTAAAGCCTTTTTCATCCTCTCGGTGGCTTGAATAAGTAACTCATCTCCAAAATCATGGCCTAAACTGTCATTAACTTCTTTAAAATGATCTAAATCGAGAAACATTAATCCTAAATTACTCTGGGTTTCTCTAGCTTGATTTAAGAGATAATTAACTTTTTCTAACGCATAATTACGGTTAGGAATTTTTGTTAAATGATCATATTTTGCTTGATATTGTAATAAAATATCTTGTTGTTTTTTTTCCGTTATATCTTCTTTAACTGCCATATAGTGAGTAATAACACCAGCAGAGTTAAAAATAGGAGAAATTAAGGCTTTTTCCCAATATAATTCACCATTTTTTTTGATGTTATGAAATTCTCCTTGCCATTCTTTTCCTTTTTTTAAAGTTTCCCAAAGATTTTTATAATCATTATCACTTGTATATCCTGATTTAAGAATACGAGGATTTTTGCCGATTATTTCTTCTTCTTTATATCCTGAAACTGCTTCAAATTTAGGATTAACATACTCGATATTTCCTTCAATATCTGTTATGATAATTGATGCTGGACTTTGTTCGGATGCTTGGAATAATATTTTTAGTTTTTCCTCCATTTTTTTACGTTCTGTAATGTCAAAAAAAGAAATTAAAAAGGCATTATTATCATTCCAAATAATAGGTACAGCTCTCATTTCAACTGTAATTAATTCTTCATAAAAACGTGGTATTTCTAATTCAGTAATTGTATCAAATTCTAGGGGTATTCCTAAAATTTCTCCCAACATTTGATTCTTTTCACGGTTGAATAATTTTTCAGCTTCTGAATTGAGAAATAAAATTTTTCCTTCGTAATCAATAACAATCATGCCGTTGAGATTATTATTAATAATAGTTTTTAATCTGTCTTCACTATTTTTTAAAGCTAATTGTGCTTTTTTTCTCTTATAAATTTCTTTAACTAAAAGGTTATTTTTTTCTCGTAAATGTTTAGTTAATTGACTGATTTTTAAACAACTATTAATTCTTGATAATAATTCAGAAAATTGTACAGGTTTGGTTAAGTAATCTACTGCACCTAATTCTAAACCTTTTACCTTATCTGCCGTTTCATCTAAAGAGGTTAAAAAAATAATAGGAATATCTTTTGTGCGAGGGAAAGACTTTAATAAGTTACAAGCATCAAACCCACTTAAATCAGGCATTAAAACATCTAATAAAATTAAATCAGGTTTTATAGTATCTATTTCTTTTATTGCTTTAATAATGTCTGTTTCCGTGAAAACTTTAAACCCTTTATTTCTCAGAAAAACGGTAATCAAATCTAAATTAATTCGTTGATCATCAACGGCATAAATTACATAAGAACTTTTTTTTTCGTTCAATATTCTAACACCTTTTTTGTCTTTAACCATTAAATCCATAATTACACAGTTTTTATTAAATAAATCTTGTTAGAATAGCCTCCTCTTCATAATTGAAAATATTAATTTATAAAAATTTTTATTCCTTATAAAATTGAATTAAATTAAGATTGAATAATAGTTATTATTTAAAATTTACTTTTACCTAAAATTTATATTTTTAACTTCAAATAATGTGAATTAAAATTAATAAGGTTGATTGAGATATAGTTTTAAGTAATTTAATAGTTGATCAAATATGGAAATTTTTGTTATCTTTACTACCATTATAATGTCTCTGTTCTCTGTAAGCGGTTTTGTTCTTAATAATTCTTTAACCTCAATTATTCGTAATAAATCAGAAAGTGTTGAAGAGGTTAATGTAAGAGTCAATAGCATTCCGACTCACCAACTGCTGAAAGGAGAAACTGATTCTATTCAACTGAGTCTTAAGCAATGGCAAGTAACTCCTTATCTTAAATTGGATTTGTTAGAGTTAGAAGGAGATAGATTAAAACTGAATTTACGAGAAATTAAAGGAATTACGGCGAATAATTGGCAAAAAGCCTTAAAATCTCCCGTTAATATTGGTTGGCGTATGGTGATGACGGAAAATGATTTAAACAAGATAATTATGTCTCCTCCTGCGCAATCAATTATTAGTAAATCTACAGGAAATTCTAGTCAATCAGATTTTGAATTATTAGATTTAGCATTTAATTTACAGCCGAATAACCGCATTTTTTTAGACTCAAAAATAAAATTACCTATCCGAGGAGAAGAAATCTTAAATGTTCATTTAGAATTAAGTATGGAGTTAAAAAAAGGTCATACACTTATAATTAAAGACCTTCAAGGAACTTTAAATAATAGACAACTGTCATCTAAATTGTTACAAGGTTTTGCTGATAACATAAATACTCAGTTAAGTTTACGAAATTTAGAAAAATCTGGTATTACTATGAGAATTTTGCAATTAAACACCGATAAAGATAAATTAGAAATTGCTGGTTTTGTTCATCTAAAACCTGATTTAGATAAGGTAAATTAATGCAAAATTATTAATTATAAAAAAACAAAAAATTATCAAATAAAATTGTAAAACTATGAAAGAAAATAAAAATTCAAACTCCTTTTTATCGACAAAAACCATTGCGGCTTTAGTAACTACTATTTTGGCTTTAGGTAGTATCACAGCTTGGTATGCTTATAATAATTTAGAGGTAAAAAATCAAGATAATAAACCTACAGAAACTATACCCAATCCTGATAATAATAGTAATAATAATCAACAAAAAATTGAAATATATGGACTCAATGAGGAGTTAAAAATTATACCTAATACTGTTGATATAAACATAGATAAAACTGAAAATCCTCAAGAATCTTTAACTATTGCTTTTAACACATTATTAACAGGTTTTAATAGTAATAATTTAACTTCCGCTATTCCTGAAAATACCAAATTAATGAGTTTAACCGTCAAAGAAGATGGCATTCACATTGATTTATCCTCAGAATTTACCACAGGAGGCGGTAGTGCTTCCATGATTGGACGTTTAGGACAAATAGTTTATACTGCTAGTAGTCTTAATCCTAATGTTAATGTGTGGATAAATGTCGATGGTAAACCTTTAGATATTTTAGGGGAAGAAGGGTTAATGGTAGAACAACCCATGACTAGAGATATATTTATTGAGTCTTTTCCTAATTAATTTAACTCTAATAATAAAATTTTGATATTGATTTTTTTAAACCCATTTATATAATGATTATTACCATTAAACAAAATCGATTTTTTGCTGTCTTTTTATCTTGTTTATTATTAATTTTTGGCTTTTATAATTTAACTGCTTTAGCTGAGAATAGGGTATTTTTAGATTTAAAATTAGAATTTTTAGGAGAGTATAATTTAACGGAAACTACTTATCAAGAAAGTGTTATTGGTGGTTTTTCTGGCATAACTTATAACCCAAAAAAAGATGTTTTTTATACTATTTCTGATGACAGATCAAATTTATCTCCTGCTCGTTTTTATACTTTAAAAATAGACCTAAATAATAATAAAATTAATGATATTAACATCGAAAATGTAACTTTTTTAAAGAATAAAGAAGGGAAAATTTATAGTGAAAATACATCTGATACAGAAGGTATAGCTTTTAGTCCAAGAAATACTTTATTTATCAGTAGTGAAGGAGTTTTTAAACAAAATATTCCACCATTTATTAATGAATATGATTTAGATGGTAACTTTAAAAGTGCCTTAAGAATACCTCAAAGATATATAACAAAAGAAGGTGAAAAAAAAGGCATCGAAAATAATCTTGGTTTTGAATCTTTAACCATCAAAAGTAATGGTACAATGGCTCAAGATCCCTTTAGATTATTTACCGCTACTGAATCAGCTTTAGTACAAGATGTTGATCTCAATAATCCTGAAACTGTATTAAGATCAAGGTTAATGCACTATGTAATTAATCCTTTTGGCGATCCTGTACTAATAGGAGAACATTTATACATTATTGATAATCCCATTTTAGGGACACTTTATAACGGTATTTCTGATTTATTAAGTTTACCTCAAGAAGGTTATTTATTAAGTTTAGAAAGAACTTTTGGTTTAAGAGGATATGGTGTTAAAATTTATCAATTAGTTATGGCTAATGCTTCAGATATTTCTAATCAAAAAAGTTTAGCAGGGGAGATAAATAATATTACTCCGATTCGCAAAAAATTAGTTTTAGATTTACAAAAGTTAGGTATAAAATTAGATAACTTAGAAGGTTTAACTTTCGGTCCTCGTTTAGCAGATGGTAGTCAAAGTTTAATCATGGTTAGTGATAATAATTTTGCTAAAGATGGTAAACAAAAAAATCAATTTTTACTCTTCAAATTAACTTAAAAGTACTCAGTTTTCAGTCATCAACTATTCACTATTTACTATTACTATGACAGCAGAAATTATTTGTATCGGGACAGAATTATTATTAGGTGATATTCTTAATAGTAATGCTCAATTTTTAGCTCAAGAATTAGCCAAATTAGGCATTCCTCACTATTATCAAACTGTTGTAGGGGATAATTTATCTCGCATTCATGAAGTAATAAAAATCGCCTCAAAACGTTCTCAAATCCTCATTTTTACAGGAGGTTTAGGGCCAACTCCTGACGATTTAACTACAGAAGCCATCGCTACTTTTTTTGAAACTCCTTTAGAAGAAAAACAAGAAATAATAGAAGATATAACCCAGAAATTTGCCGAAAGAGGAAGACAAATGACAGTTAATAACTGTAAACAAGCACTAATTCCTCAATCTGCTGATATTTTACCTAATTTAACAGGTACTGCTCCGGGTATCATATGGCAACCTATCCCTAATTTAACTATTTTCACTTTCCCGGGTGTACCTTCAGAAATGAAACAAATGTGGCGTGATACTGCCATACCTTTCCTTAAAAGTCAGGGATGGGGAGAAGAAATCATTTACAGTCGCATGATGCGTTTTCGAGGTATCGGTGAATCGGCGTTGGCAGAAAAAGTTAATCATTTATTCTCTTTAACGAATCCTACCGTTGCGCCTTATGCTTCTATGGGAGAGGTAAAATTACGAGTATCGGCAAAGGCTAAAAATTCTGACACCGCAGAAAAATTAATCCTCCCTGTGGCTAAAGAAATTGAAGACATCGCTGGGGAAGATTACTTCGGTTATGATCATGATACCATTGCTTCGGTGGTGGGAAAAATCTTGTTAGAAAGAGGGGAAACCTTGAGTGTAGCAGAATCTTGCACTGGCGGCGGTTTAGGTTCAATGTTAACAGAAGTTAGCGGAAGTTCGAGTTATTTTATGGGTGGAATTATTGCCTATAGTAATCACATCAAAATTCAACAACTGGGGGTTTTAGAAGAATTTTTAACGGAATATGGTGCAGTTTCGGCTATCGTAGCACGACAAATGGCTAAAGGTATTCAAGTAAAATTCAACACTAATTGGAGTATCTCAGTTACAGGTATAGCGGGACCTAAGGGAGGTACGGAAAATAAGCCCGTTGGCTTAGTGTATGTGGCGATCGCCAATCCAGATAAAGAAGTAGAAAGCTATGAATTTCGACTAGGAGAAAAGCGAGGTAGAGAAGCCATAAGACACCTTACCAGTTGTTATGCTTTAGATAAATTGCGTCGGGAATTATTGGCTAATTAGAAGTAGAAGAAAATTTAGTTATCAGTTATCAATTATCAGTTATTTACTATGAAATTTTACACTCTGGATGTCTTTACAAATAAACCTTTTAGCGGTAATCAATTAGCAGTATTTCCTCATATTTTAGAGGAATTATCTTCAGAAATGATGGAAAACATTGCCAAAGAATTTAATTTTTCGGAAACAGTTTTCGTCTTTCCTCCTAGTAATCATGAAGCTAACTTTAAGCTACGAATTTTTACCCCAGGAGGTGAAATTCCTTTTGCAGGACATCCCACCATTGGAACGGCTTTTCTATTAGCATACTTAGGGATGATACACTTAACCGATGATGTTACCGAAATTATCTTAGAAGAAAAAGTTGGCAATGTTCCTGTTACCATTTATTGTAAGTATAATGAAGTTATCGCCACAGAATTAATAGCGCCTAATCCTCCTGAATTTTTCCCTAATATTCCTTCAAAATTTGATTTAGCAGAGGTTTTATCTTTATCAGAGGAAGATTTTAGCGATAAATATACTCCTCAAGGAGTTTCTTGTGGTTTACCGTTTTTAATTATCCCCCTTAACAGTATTTCGGCTTTAAGTAAGGCAAAAATTGATTTAACCTCATGGCAAAAAACCTTATCTAATCATGATACTCCCCATGTTTATCCTTGTTATCAGGTGGATGAATTTCAATGGAGAGTAAGAATGTTTGCCCCTAGTTTAAATATAACAGAAGATCCAGCCACTGGTTCGGCGGCAACGGCTTTTGCGGCTTATTTAGCTACTTATCAACCAGAAAAAGATGGTAATTGGCAATGGCTAATGGATCAAGGTTTCGAGATTAATCGTCCTAGTAAAATTATAGCTAGTGCTTGTAAAAAAGATGATCAAATTACCCAGATAAAAGTTAAGGGTGAATCAGTAATTATCACCGAAGGAATTTTAACTATTTAATGATTAGGAGATAAAAAGGAAACGGGGAGATAGGAGATAAAAAGGAAACGGGGAGATAGGAGATAAAAAGGAAACGGGGAGTTAGGAATTAGGAATTAGAAAACGGGGAATTTACCTTTGCCCTTTATGCTAAAATGCTTGAATCCACTCTTTTACTTCATAATCTGTCCAAATACCATTTAGCCAATAAGGATCAGATTCAATTAAATTTTTAACTATTTGTTCATTTTCCGCCTCATAAATCCCAAATACTTTTGTATTATCTTTTGTTGGACCTAAAGTAATTAAAATTCCTGCTTCTTTTTGTTCGCCTAATCCTTCCAAATGTGCTTCACGATAGGGTGTTCTTTTTTCTAAGGCATTGTCACAATAACTTCCGAATAAAATATATTTTGCCATTATTTTAATAATAATAATTAGAGGATTTATTTGTTTGATCTGCTGCGAAGGCTAACCATAAAGGAAATTTTAACAGGGAAAGACTGACTTTATCATCGCTTTGATCCATGATTATAAAGGGTAAATCTTTTTCTTCCACAATACGATCGCCTTTTTGAATTAAAGATTCAGGGGTTTCAAATAGTATTACGCCACGATTAGGACCAAAATCACTGCGAGAAATACCTAAACAATCTTGTAAACCTCTGCGCCATTCTCCTAGTCTTTCTGGGGTATCCGTTAAAATCAACATCCGACTGCGATCGCCATATAATTGATAGAGAATGGACATAATAGCTGAAGCGATAAGAATATTTTGTAACCGAGTACCCATACTGCGTAAAGCACCTCGCCCTCCTTGAGTAAAAAACCATTCAGCAACTCTTTCGGCGTGGATAGGTTCAAAAGTACGCCGTAATTGCCAAGGAGAACCATAATAATCAGGTTTTGTGCGATACTGATTGATTAAACTGCGAATTTGTCGAGTTTCCCCCTGAAAATTGTTTTCGACAAAATTAGGATTAGGATTATTATTTTGTGAGGGGGTAGAAACCGAAGGGGTTTCCCATGATTGAGAAGAAGTGTTAGATAACTCTAATTGTTCGGCGGCGGCGGCTAAATCTTGTAAACTACCTACGAGATAATCTTTAAAACCTTGTACTCGAATAGATAAATCTTGAGAAACTCCTGAGAAAGTACTCTTCATTTCTTGTTCAATTCTTTCCTTTCTACGTTCTAATTTTTGGATAGTTAATTCTAGGTTTTGTTTTTTTTCTTCTAACTCTTTTAACCCTTCTTGAATTAATAAATTAACGCTAGAAATCATAGTTTCTTGTTGATTTATTAATTCTTGTTTTTTCTGTTCTAAGACGGTTATTTCTGTTATTAAAGTATCAGATTTATTATCAATATTTGGTTCTATTTTTTCTTCTAATTCTAATGATGAGATTATCGATTTTTCTTCTTTATTTTCAGGGATAGAGTTAATATTTTCTTGTTTTAATATTTCAATATTTTTTTCTTCTAATTCTTTAGTTTCGGTTATATTTTCCAAAGCTAAATTTTCATTGATGGAATCAACTTCTTGATTATTAATAGGCAATTCTAAAGGTAAGTTTTCTATTAAATCTGCTGTCATCTCTAATTCTAAAGATTTATTAATATAATCTTCTTTTTTTGATTGTATTTCCCACAAATCTTCATCGTCAAAATTTTCTAAATTAGTATTTTGTATTTGATTTTTTTTGCGATTTTCAGACATAATAATTTCTATAGTTGTTTATTATAAATAGGCTATTTTGATGATTCATTATAAAAAATAATCAAGAATTTATTAAATTAAGTCAATTCTTGTAGTTATTGAAAAAGGTATAAAATTTTAATTTAATCTAGTTTATTGTTTTGAGGACAATATTTTTCTAAACATTCTCTTAAAGTATTTACATCAAAGATAATGGGTAAAAAATGAATACTTTTGACTTCTTTAAAGTATAACAAAATTGGTACAGGTTGCCAAAATATTACCCAATTTTCCCATTCACTATAAGGAAAGGTTTTGATTTTTTTTTCTCCTCGATAAACGTCTAAACTAACAGGGGTAAATGTGAGTTTAATTAGATTTGCTTGAATTAATAAAAACACACCAAAAACAGTAACAACTAATCCGATTATCCATAACCATAAACTTAAAGCAATACCACCGATTATGATTACTATAGGAATATTATAATTAGGCGCTAAAGTGATGCTATTAGAAGTTGAAATAGTGCTTTTCATGTTTTTTTTATTAAAAGATTTATTTAAGATAATCTCTTATTGTATAGTAATTTTTAACATTAATTAACATTAATACATTTTTTTTAACAATAGATTTTTAATCTATACATTTTTTAAATATAATTGTAAATTATTGACTAATATACTATAATTTCACACAGTTAATTATAAGAGGTTAAATATATGCCCTATACCACAGAAGATGGAGGCAGACTTAATAATTTTGCCAATGAACCTAAAGTTTATCAAGCTCAAGCACCTAGTACAAAAGAAAAAAATAACTATTTAATTCTTGGAGTTTTAGGGATAATTCTCGTTAGTGGTGTAATTGCCATTGCCGTGATGGCTTCTAATGTTTAAAAAAATAGTCCATAGAGGGGTTACGATTTAACTCCTCAGTGGTTTAGTTATTTTTGAGTTTTAGTAAATTTATTTAAAGGATAAAAAATCATAAAAATTATCTTTGTACTATTGGTAAAATTACTTTATTGAGTATTAAAATCGAAGGGAAAATTGCCTCTAATGTCGAAAAAAAACATTGTTGACTAGAGAAATAATATTTACCATAAAATAAAGGATAAAGGTGCAGGAATCATCCCTCCCCGATAGTCTAGTAATTGTACTAATACTAGATAAACAACACCTAATAAAACTGAAATTATCCCCGTAATTACTGCGACTAATTTTTTTCTTTCCATTTCCTTTATATCTTTAATATTTATTTTGTTTAAGTTTCTTTAAGTTCTGTTACTCAATTATATATTAGTTATTTACTAATGAAAAATTATTAACTTATGATAATCAAAAGTTGACAGAGGAACAGATCTATTGCGATACTGTGATCTATATTCAAAAAGATTTAGTGAAGATTATAAAATATTTATTAAGAGTAATGACAATCCCAAGTATTTTTAGGGTTCTTTAGTATTAGAATTAGAATGACAGTTAAGTTAATTTATTTTTATTTAGTATTTTTCTTTACAGAAAATGAGATAGTAATAGATTAAATATTGATGAGGTTGATAGAGGTAAAAAAAGATGAAAGTATCCCAATTTTTACGACAATATGAGCAAGGAATTCGTGAATTTCCGCAGATTAAGCTACAAAGTGTTGATTTGGCAAAATCAGTTTTAGTTGCCCTTGATTTACATGGCTCAAAATTAATTGGGATTAACTTCAATCGTGCTTTTTTAACAAAATCTAATTTTACTCATAGTCAACTTAATTGGAGTGATTTCACCTATGCTAAATTAAGTGAAGCTATTTTCAATTATGCTGATTTAACTAAGGCTAATTTAACTGGTGCTTTTATGGTGCGATCGCAATTTATCAAAAGTCAATTAAGCGGTGCAAATCTCAGTCATGGTAATTTAGCAAAAAGTGATTTAACAGAAGCAATTTTATGTGGTGCATCAGCGTACAGAATTAATCTAAGAGGTGCAAATATGATGAAAAGTAACCTCAATTGGAGTAATTTTCAGGAAGCAAGATTAAGTGGTGCAAATATGAGAGAATCTTCTGGTTATCAAGCTAATTTTACTAGATCTTTTATGAAAGAAGTTAATTTAAGTAAAAGTAACTTAAGTGAAGCGAATCTGTATGGTGCAAGATTGAGCGGTGCAAATTTTCAAGAAGCTAACTTACAGGGTGCAAACTTAAGAGAAGCACGGTTGTGCAAAGTTAACCTTCGTGGTGCAGATTTAAGAGGTGCAAATTTACAGGGTGCGGATTTAGAAAAAGCAGATTTAACGGAGGCAATTTTAGATAAAACTAATTTATCTCAAGCTAATTTAAGTGGTGTAAATTTAGATAAAACTAACCTAAATAATTCTTTTTTAGAAAGGGCGATTTTACCAGAAACATTACACCGAATCATAAATTTTGAAGTCAATAATAACTTTAATTATTCTTCTTTAATTTAATCCATAGAAACCGCATCTACATCTACAGTGTTTTTTGTTTCATTTTCTGTATAGGTATCTTTTTTATTTTTGACGCTATTAATAAGCATTTGAGAAACCTCTGTTAACATAATTGATAATAAGAAAAAGTCGTCAATTTGTCCTGCTAAAGGGAAAAAATCAGGAGAAATATCAAAAGGGCTTAAAACGTAAATTAATGTACCTAAAATAATCCAATTACGATATTTTGGGTTACGAATAGCATTGCGATAAAAACCGTAAAGAGATTGAAGATTAAATTTCATTATTGATAAGATAATTAATGTTCTTTTATCATAACCCATTAACAGGAGAAGAAAAGATATTTTTAGTACAGTTTTCCCCCCTTGTATTGTTTCAAATTATGATATTTTAGTTAACTATATTTAGGGTTAATACGAATAATTTTTTATAGTTTTAATTCAGGAAAAAAACCTAAGTTAATTCTATTTGTGAATCATCTCCAATCATAAAACTAAATGCTTTTGGACGTTTTAAAGCAAGATGAATTTTTGCCCTTTGCCCGATAACACTATCCACAATTCGTTGCTGAATACCTAGCACTTCTGCCGATTCTAAAATTACGCTATGTTCTAAGTCTGTTTCGGTTAATTTCACATTATCAGCAATACTTGAATAAGGGCCAATAAAACAGTTTTCTAAGGTACAATTTTCTCCAATAATAACAGGCCCTCTAATAGTTGAATTAATAATTTTTGTATCTTTTCCTATTTTTACCCTGCCAATTATTTGACTATTTTCCTCCATTGTGCTTAAGTTTTCTGAGGTTAAATTAGTATCTAAAATAATGCGATTAGCTTCCAATAAATCATCTTTTTTACCTGTATCTAACCACCAATTTTTTAGTTGCCGTGCAGAAACTAATTTTTTATCTTCTAACAAACATTGAATGGCATCAGTTATTTCTAATTCCCCTCTAGCAGAAGGTTTTAGATTTGCGATGGCATTATGAATACTAGGAGAGAAGAAATAAATACCAACTAATGCTAAATTTGATTGAGGATTTTTGGGTTTTTCAACTAATTCTAAAACCTCTCCTTTTTCGTTAACCGTAGCAACACCAAAGGCAGAAGGATTAGATACTTTTCTAAGGAGAATTAAAGCATCTAAATTTTTTTCTTTAAATTCTTCTAAATATTGAATTAAATCGTCAGCAATTAAATTATCGCCCAAATACATCACAAAAGGAGAATCACCCAGAAAAGGTTGAGCAATTTTCACAGCATGGGCTAAACCGTCGGGGCTATCTTGCCGTATATAAGTAATATTTGCCCCAAAAAGAGTACCATCCCCTGTTTTTCGTTCGATTTCTGTGCCAGTTTCTGGGCTGATGATAATGCCTATATCTGTAATTCCTGCACTAACTAAGGCTTCAATACCATACCACAGAATGGGCTTATTGGCGACGGGTACTAACTGTTTTGCCCCTGTATAAGTGAGAGGACGTAACCTTGTACCTTTTCCCCCGGATAAAATTAATGCTTTCATAAATGATAACTTATTTTTTCTGTTTGTCAACTTAATGGAAATTTAATAATCTATTATGTCCTTACGAACTAAAATAATTAAGTAATTAATAACATTAAAAGACTGAATTAATATCAGAATTTTTGCTAATAATTAAGGTTAATTAAGTTTCATAAAATATTGGTTTAAAGAATCTTGCCAATGGGAGGGAAAACAATCTAAATCTTGGCTAATTTTACGGGTATTTAACACTGAATAAGCAGGACGTTTTGCTGCCGTGGGATATTCTGAGGTTAAAATAGGTAAAACTTCTTTAACTTTTAAATTATAACCTAATTTTTGTGCTTGATTAAAAATATTTACGGCAAAATCATACCAGCTACAAACTCCTAAATTAGTAAAATGATATAGTTTTTTAATGTTGTTTTCGTCACCAAATTGTGAGATAATTTTATTAATAAATATTGCTATATCTTGAGCATAAGTAGGACAACCAATTTGATCAATTACTACTTTTATTTGTTCTCTTTCTTTACCTAATCTAATCATAGTTTTTACAAAATTTCCTTTCCCATAATGACCATAAACCCATGAAGTTCTAAGAATAATATAATTATCGGTATTTTTTCTTATATTTTCTTCTCCTTCTAATTTACTTTTGCCATAAACACCTAGAGGATTAGTTAAATCTGTTTCTAAATAAGGAAGATTTGATTTTCCATCAAAAACATAATCTGTAGAAATATGAATTAATTTACTGCCTATTTTATTATTTTCTTCTGCCATTATTTTTGGTGCAATCGCATTTATTTGATAGGCTAATTCTATTTCTGATTCGGCTTTATCTACGGCGGTATAAGCAGTAGCATTAACGATAATATTGGGTTTTATTTGTTGAATAATATCTCTAATTTGTTGATAATTTGTTAAATCTAGTACCTGACGATTTACAGGAATTAACTCTCCTAATAATGATAAAGTATAAGTCAATTCTGTTCCAACTTGTCCTTGACTTCCAAATAATAGAATTTTAGTCATAAATTTCTGCATCTTTTAATAGGGGTGCATTTTTATCTTTATTAGATAGTAAAGGAGTTATTTTTAAATTCCAATTAATAGTAATATCTGGATCATTCCAGCGAATTGATCTATCATATTCTGGGGCATAAAAATTATTAGTTTTATACAAAACTTCGGCATTTTCTGATAACACTAAAAAACCGTGAGCAAACCCTTCAGGTATCCATAATTGTTTTTTATTTTCGGCAGTTAAAACTTCTCCTATCCATTGCCCAAAAGTAGGGGAAGATTTACGAATATCTACAGCAATATCAAGAATTTCTCCCACTACTGCTCTTACTAATTTACCTTGAGGTTGTTGAATTTGATAATGTAATCCTCTTAATACATTTTGTTGAGAACGGGAATGATTATCTTGGACAAAATTAATATTTAAACCTGTTTTTTCCTGCCAAGATTTAGCGTTAAAACTTTCAAAAAAAAAGCCCCTATCATCGCCAAAAACTTGAGGCTCAATTATTAAAACTTCTGGGATTTTTGTAGCAATAATCTTCATATTTTTAAGGGGATAAAATACTAAATTTTTTGAGCAATAATAGCACGATGACGAGAACTTATAGTAATAATTTTGGGATTAGAAAAACCATATTTAAGAAAAATAGAGTTTATATCTAAACTAAAATATTCGTCTAAATAAGGTTCGGTACTTTTTAATAAAGTTAGCACATAACGAGGCATTTTTTGATAATTATCTGATTGGGGATTCATATCCATAATGCCAAAATAACCTCCTTTTTTGATTAATTTACTAGCAGATAAAATAATATTTTCGGCGGCGGTTTGGGGTAATTCATGAAACATCAAAAAACTAGAAATTAAATCAAAAGATTCTGGATTTAAGTTATTCGATTCAGCGGCGTTATGAATCCAATTTATTGACTTATTTTTTTTCTTACTTTGATAGTTTGCTACGGCTAAAAAGTAAGGCGATAAATCTAAACCAGAGATATTACTATGGGGATAAATTTCTTGTAAGGCAAATGTACTTAAGCCAACACCGCAACCAAAATCTAAGATATTTTCAGGATAAAAGGGAATTTCTGAAAGTAACACTTCATGATAATTTTTTCTTAAATTACCATCCCCATCAACTTGAGGAGTTTTAGAATAAATGGTAGAGTGAACACTATAAGCGGCGGATTCTAATTCCCAAGCGGCTTCCCAACTCATATTACCTTTATCGTAGGCGTGAAAAGAGGTGAGATAATAGTCAGGATATATAATCTCAGGATTTTCTACGGTTTTAATTTCTTGTTGCCAATCATGATTTTGAAGATTTTTGACATTATCTTCCCACTTGACACCAATGAGATTCGCACGTTTAATAATCATATTACGCGCCCTTGTTTTCGCAAATTCCATCAGGGGTTTAATACTAAGTAATCCATTAATTAATTTAGTGGAAAGGTTGTTATCTGATTTGCTAGTTATTACTGTCATAATCTCACATTTAATCAACAATATATTGTCAATTGTTATCTAATAACGGTGAATAATCAATTATTTGTTATTAATTCTTAATTCCTAAAAATAATAGATAATTCTGGTTTGCTTCTAATTCTTGATTTTTCGATAATATGTAGCGCCGCCTACTAATAAACCTGTCAAGGTTAAAGATAATGTAATGGTTAACATATCACCTTTTTCTAGGGATGAAATTCCTGCTCCCATCATTACAAATGGTAAAATACCGGGTATAGTACCGAAAATAGTACCTAGTAAATATTCCTTCCCACTAACAGAAGTTAAACTAGCACCAAAATTGACAATACCGTAGGGAATTAAAGGTAATAAACGGATAGCAAAAATATACCCCATTCCCCCTTTTTTTATTTCCTTATCTAACCGTTGCAGATGAATACCAAATCTTTTTTTTACCCATTTTCTACCTAAAAATCTACCATAGGCAAAACTTACCATTGCAGCTATTATAGCAGCGATGGCCGTCCAAAGAAGACCCCACCAAAAACCAAAAATCAAACCACCACTAAGATTTAAAGGAGTAGAAGGCAAAAGTAAGATAGTTGCTAAAATATACAGAAAAATATACAAAAAAGGGGCAAATATACCTAATTTAGTCAGAGAATCTTCTAAAAATTGTGGATTAATTCCCCCCATAAAAAAAATGGCTATTCCAGAGATAAAAATACAAATTAACGTCAAAAAAATTAACTGATTTTTCACTCTATACCACCTTAAATTTATTATTGTTTACTTTTATAAATATATTAACTAGAATATAGACCTCTTGCAAAATAAAAAGTAAAATCTATTTTAGGATGGAAAACGTTAATTTCTTACTCATTACTCATTACTCATTACTCATTACTTATTACTTATTACTTATTACTTATTACTTATTACTTATTACTCATTACTCCACTTCTGCAAGAAGTCTTATGTATCTAAAAATACAAAATATTATTAATCTTATCTTTACCATTGATAAAGTCAAAATATAGAATAATATTAAATCATGTCCAGACTCGGAAGAAGAAAATTCCTTTTATACGGTTCGGCAACTTTAGGTACAAGTTTATTACTAAAAGCCTGTGCCGATGCACCACCTCCTGCAGATAATACCGCTACTACTCCTACAGAAACTCCTCCTGCCACTACCACAGGAGATACCATAAAAGTAGGTATTTTACACTCTCTTAGTGGTACAATGGCCATTAGTGAAACCAGCGTAGTAGAAGCTGAAAAGTTAGCTATCAAAGAAATTAACGCCTCTGGCGGGGTTTTAGGGAAACAAATTGAAGCGATTGTGGAAGATGGCGCTTCAGATTGGCCTACTTTTGCGGAAAAAGCAACTAAACTAATAGATCAAGATAAGGTAGCCACAGTTTTTGGATGTTGGACTTCTGCCAGTCGTCAAGCAGTGAAACCAGTATTTGAGTCTAAAAATCATATGCTATGGTATCCTGTACAATACGAAGGTCAAGAATGTTCTAAAAACATATTCTACACTGGTGCAGCACCGAATCAACAAATTGAACCTGCGGTGGATTGGTTATTAGAAAATAAAGGTAAAGAGTTTTTCTTAGTTGGTTCTGATTATGTATTCCCTCGTACTGCTAATACCATTATTAAAGCCCAATTAGAAGCAAAAGGCGGAAAAGTTGTGGGAGAAGATTATTTACCCCTTGGTAATACTGAAGTTACACCTATTATTGCTAAAATAAAAGCCGCTTTACCTAATGGAGGAGTAATATTTAACAGTCTTAACGGTGACAGTAATGTAGCTTTCTTCAAACAAATTCAAGCAGCAGGTTTGACTCCTGAGAAATATCCTGTTATGTCTGTAAGTATTGCAGAAGAAGAAGTTAAACAAATCGGTGTAGAATACCTTAAAGGCCATTATGCTGCTTGGAATTATTTTCAAACCGTAGAAAGCCCTGAGAATAGAAAGTTTGTAGATGCTTTTAAAGCTGAATATGGACCAGAAAGAGTGGTAAATGATCCTATGGAAGCTGCTTATATTATGGTATATTTATGGAAACAAGCTGTTGAACAAGCTGGTGGTATTGATGACATTGAAAAAGTGAGAATGGCGGCAGTAGGGCAAGAGTTACAAGCACCCCATGGCGCTATTAAAATGTTCCCTAATCATCATATCTCAAAAACTGTTCGTATTGGACAAGTTAGAGATGATGGTTTATTTGATATTGTCTATGCTACTGATAAACCTGTTGATCCTATTCCTTGGAATCAGTATGTAGCAGAAACGAAAGGTTATTCTTGCGATTGGACAGATCCCGCTAAAGGTGGTAAGTTTAAAATGAGCTAAAAATTTTCACTAACAATGAACAATTAGCAATTATCTTTCTTTTTTAAAACTTATAAATGACGGAAAAAATAGTTAAAAAATCTCTTAATCTAACTTTAGATTTACCTCTACAATGGACTGAGAAAATAGAACAATTAGCCTTAGAAAAACAACAGCCTTTATCAGAATTAATTACTGATATTATCGGCGTATATTTAAGCTATAATCTTGATGAGCTTAATATTAGTAGATTGCAAGAAAATTATCAAGAATTAAACAAAAAAGTTCAAATATTAGAAGCTAAAGATCATTATATTGATAGATTAGAACATCGTTTATTTATTATAGAAAAATTAGTATCTAGTTTACAAACTCAAATTTCACCTTATCCTAGAGATAAATCCATAAGTTATGCTCCTATTATAGAGGAAGAATTTGAAGATGAACCCGATGAGATTTTAACAGATTTTTTAGAATAATTAGTACCTATAAAAGATAAAAAATTATTCTATTAAAGGGAAACTTAAAGTAAAAATACAGCCTTTTTCTGAAGGTGAAACTAAGGTAACTTTACCATTCATTGTTGTTACTAAACTTTTAACAATTGCTAACCCTAAACCTGTACCGCCAGTGTCTCTATTTCTCGCTTCTTCTACTCGATAAAAACGCTCAAAAATACGATTTTGCAGAGTAAAAGGGATACCTATTCCTTGATCATGAATCTCTATTATTACTGATTTATCTTGTTTTAATACAATTTTAATATCGGTATTTTCAGGAGAATATTTAATAGCATTATCGATTAAATTAAGACAAATTTGTTTAAATCTATTACGATCAACTTTTATTTTTAAATTACTATTTTCTTCTCTTAAATTAATATTTCTTTTATGATATTGTTGAGTCATAGCTATAATTTCTCTCATTAAATCATTGACTATTACTATTTCTAATTGCATCTGAATATTACCATTATCTGCCCTTGCTAAATCTAACAAATCTTCTAATAATTGTATTGTACGATTAGCCTCTGATACTGCTACAGATAAGGCTTCTTTTTGTATGGAAGTAAGATTTTCTCCTCTTCTTAAGGTACTTTGTAAATATCCTGATACAATAGTTAGTGGTGTTCTTAATTCATGGGAAACATTGTTTAATAATTGTTGTTGATTTTCCCAATTTTCTCCTAATCTCATTAGCATTTTTTCTAAAGTTTGAGCTAGTTTTTTAACTTCACTAGGGCTATTATTAAAATTAATTGATACTTCTTTTAATTTATCTGCTGAGATATTTTCCGCTACATTACAAATTTTTTCTAAGGGTTTTAAGGAATAAGAAATATAATAAGCTATCAAAGTAATCATAATAGTGATAGCAATGGTAGTAGAAATAGTTAAACTTTGAATTAAATAAGTAAATAAAACTTGCTCATTGGTAATATTTTGAGCGATATATAAATGTCCAATAAATTGTTGATTAATATTTAAAGGAATACCACAAATAAGCCAACTATTTTTGTCAATAAGAATAAATTGAGGAGAATAATCAAGATAATTTAACTTAGCTAATTGGGGATAAAAATAAACAGATTGAGCAATAATATTATTATCTTTATTTTTAAACCAAAATATATTTTTATGATCTGATAAATTATTAATAGTTTTTTGAATACCTACTTCTAAAGATACCATTTCGCTATAGATTTCGACATCATGGGGAAAACGATTTTCTACATAATTAACGGTTTCTTTATGAGTCATTATTAATAAATGTTGCATTTTCCAATTCATCCATAAAGCAACACTACCCAAGCCACAAGTAGAAAGTAAAGCCACACCTAAAGTTAACCGAAATCTGAGAGAATTAAAGTCAATAGTTTTTTTTTCAGAAAGATTTTTAATAAATTTAGTTAACATTATAAAGTAATTAAATAAAAATAAAAAAATTAATGATTTTGAAATGTTTATTCTTAATCAAAAATTATTTATAACTTGTATATATGATCTATTAAATCTTAAAAACCTGATAGTTTGCTTAATTTTTCATTAAATAATGATGGTTTAATTAACAATTTATCTACCATAATTGATAACAAATCTCTATTCAGAAAAAAATTTATTAAAATAAAGGGATAAATTATATAAAATAATATCCAACAGTTTATCTTATCGTTTAAACTATAATTATTTTTCCTTAACAAAAACTATATTCAAAAAAATTAATCATGAATCAAGTTAATACACATAACTATTCTCACCTTAATTCTTTAGGGGAAATGTGGGATTTATTAGTTTCTAATTTTGGTGATATTGTGGCATTATCAGATCCCCATAGTAAACCAAATGTTAACTTAACCTATAAAGAAGTAGAAAAAAATATTAAACAATTTGCTAACTCTTTACAGTTTTTAAATATTAATTCAGGGGGAAAAATCGCTTTATTTGCTGATAATAGTCCCCGTTGGTTAATAGCAGATCAAGGTATAATTTATAATGGTTGTGCTGATGCTGTTCGTTCATCCCAAGCCGATAAAAAAGAATTATTATACATTTTAGATCATAGTGATAGTATTGTTTTAGTTATTCAAGATTTAGCCACATTAAACAAGTTAAATCCAGAAATAAAAGAATTTAAACTAAAAGCAATTATTTTATTATCTGACGAAGTTATTGAAGAAGAATTTTCTCAACCTATTTATAATTTTCAGCAATTTATAGCCTTAGGAATTAATCATTCTTTTATTCCCGTATCTGTTAATATAAATGATTTGGCTACATTAATTTACACTTCAGGTACAACAGGACAACCCAAAGGAGTAATGTTAAGTCATCGTAATTTACTTCATCAAATGCGCTATCTCGAAACAGTAATTAAACCCTTACCATGCCATCGCATTTTAAGTATTTTACCAAGTTGGCACTCCTATGAAAGGGCAGCGGAGTATTTTCTTTTATCAAGGGGTACAACCTTAATTTATACTAATATTCGTTATTTTAAGCAAGATTTAAAAGAATATAAACCTCATCATATGGTAGGAGTACCTCGTTTATGGGAATCTATTTATGAAGGCATTCAAAAACAATTTCGAGATGGTAGTAAAACTCAACAAAAAATCGTCTTCTTTTTCCTCTCAATTTCTCAAGAATATTTATCCGCAAAACGTATTCAAAAAGGTTTAACTCTCGACAATTTACAACCCAATATTTTTGATAAAATTACTTCTCAAATTAAAGCCTTATTTTTGTTTCCTTTACATAAATTAGGAGATAAATTAATCTATCAAAAAGTGCGCGATGGAGTTGGCGGTAACCTAGAAACATGGATTAGCGGCGGAGGATCACTTCCGAAACACATTGATAACTTTTTTCAAATCGTTGGTATTCCCCTCATCGTTGGCTATGGTTTAACAGAAACATCTCCCGTTACTAACGCCAGACGGTTAAATCGTAATATTGTTGGTGCATCGGGGCAACCCATTCCCGAAACAGAAATTAAAATTATTGACATTGACACTAAACAGACATTACCCCAAGGCAAAACTGGCTTAATTTGTATTCGTGGTACTCAAGTTATGCTAGGTTATTACAAAAATCCTTCTGCCACCGCTAAAGCCATTGATAGTGAGGGATGGTTTGACAGTGGTGATTTAGGTTGGGTAACACCTGATAATGATTTAGTGATTACAGGACGGGCAAAAGATACTATTGTATTAAGTAACGGTGAAAATATCGAACCTCAACCCCTTGAAGATGCTTGTATCCGTAGCCCATATATTGATCAGATTATGGTAGTAGGACAAGATCAAAAATATTTAGGTGCTTTAATTGTACCAAATCTTGATGCTTTAACAAAATGGTCTGTAACTAACAATCTTTCTTTAAATATACCTTCTCTTACTGCCACTCCAGAAGAAATCAAAAATAGTGATCTTTACGCAAAAGCCGTTATAAGCCTCTATAAACAAGAATTAGCACGGGAGGTCAAAAACAGAGCAGGATATAGAATGGATGACCGTATCAGCGTTTTTGAGCTAATTTTAGAGCCTTTTTCTATAGACAATGGTATGATGACTCAAACTTTGAAAATTAAACGCCCTGTAATAACAAGTCATTATCAGGATATGATTGATTCGATGTTTAATAATAATTAACCACAAATAATAACTTTAAAATTGGAGAAAATTTAGTCATCATGACATCAAAATTAACCTTAAAACGTCCCGTAAATGTAAAAGTAATTGTTACTCCAGCATGGCAAGAAGAAGCTCAAAATCAATTACAAGCCCAAATTAATCAATTAGATCAACAAATGTTACAAATAGATCAACAAGGGCAAAGTGCTATTGCTGAAATTAGAAAACAAGGTAGTTTACAAGCATCTCAACAAATAGAAAATATCCAAGGACAAGTAAATCAGAAAAAAAGTGAATTTTTACAGCAGAAAAATCAATTTTTACAACAGATGCAACAAGTGCAATTATTAGAATTAGGACAAGAAGTTATACAAGCTCAAATGGAAAGTTTTTTTGATGTTCAAGAAGGAGATAATTTAGTAGAAAAACTCAACGTTGAAATTATCCTTAGAGATGGAGTAATTGAAGAAATAAGAGGCACTATTTAATTTTTTTTCTCTTAGTAAAAGCATTAATTTTATATCTCAATGGGTTATGGCAATTTTAATAAATTATTAATATTTTAATATTATTTTGTTATAACCCTCCAAAAGAAAATCATCAAGATTGTCAATAATTTTTATTAGGAATAAACTATAGTAATCCTATTTAAGTTGTAAGAAAATAATAAGTTAAATTTCTCCAAAATTCGGGGCAAAAATTATCACAAATTATTGAGAAATGCTATATTTCGACACATCTTAAAATTTTGATGTTAAGATAGCAATAAATCAATATAAATAACAAAATAAGAACATGGAAAATAGAGAAACTTATCAGGGTGAAATGGAGACAAAACTTCAAGAATTAGGTGCTAAATTAGATCATTGGAATACCAAAAAAGATGAAATAACCGATGAAGCTAAAGCGGAAGCTGAAGAAAAACTGAGGGTTTTAAAGGCTAAAAAAGAAGCCGTAGAAGCTAAATTAATCGAACTTAAATCTTCTGGAGATGAGGCTTGGGAAACTCTCAAATCTGGTTTTCAAAATGCTTGTGATGAATTAACTTCCGCTTTTGAGGATGCTATTGCTAAATTTTCTAAATAGTTTTACTACTTCTTTGTTTTCTACTATTAACCAACATTATCAAATTTTTACACAAAAACCTATCATTATCAATAATTTTTGATTGAAGATAATTAAATTTGTTATTTAACTTATGAAAATATCTATAAAAAATGGTTAATTTTATGGTTTAATCGTTATAGATAAAATAATAATATTTAAACTTTAACGATGAATTATTTAATAGCAGTATTATCAGATCGTATAGAAGCAGAAGAGGCTTACACCGCCTTAGAAAAAGCACAAATTCCTCTGAATCAACTTTCCATCGTGGGTAGAGGTTATAAAAGTGCTTCTGACTTTAATTTCATAGATCCTAGCATTGAAGGGCGCAAAAATTCCTTTAGAATGGCTTATTGGTTAATTCCCTTCGGTTTTTTTGGCGGTTTTACTTTTGACGCTATTACCACTATTGATACTTTTGGATGGGCTGGAGAACCTTTTAATCATATAATTGGTGGTATTTTAGGGGCAATTGGTGGAGCAATGGGTAGTTTCTTTGTCGGTGGTAGTGCTAGTTTAATGGAAAATAACGGTGAGATGACACCTTTTCTTAATCGTCTCAAAGCTGGTAAGTATCTTTTGATTGTCCAAGGTAATGATAATATCAAAAATAGAGCCCAAGAAATTCTCAAAGGTTTTAACCCAGAAAATATACAAAGTTATCAAGTAGTTTAATTAATTAAAATTACCTGAGTTATAGATAAGATAATTTAATTTAATTAATAAAGGATATATTAGTAGATAAAATCAACTTACTATAATTAATTGATAACTTTTATCTCCAGTCTTCCCCCATAATTTTAGATGGATTTTTTATTTTTATCAAAATTATTACCACTTTTTTTATATCCTTTAGGATTAGTCTTTTTATTACTAATTATTAGCTTAATTCTGTGGTGGAAATATCCCCGTTGGCTACCAATTCCTTTAATTATTTCTTGTGTAATTATATTTATTGGTGGTAATTATTATGTGAGTAACCTATTAGTAAAATCTTTAGAATGGCAATATATTTTTACGGCGGATGACTTACCCAAAGCTGAAGCCATAGTTATTCTCGGAGGTGGCATTAAATCTATGATTCCTCCGCGCCCCATGATTGATGTAGCCGAACAAGGAGATCGAGTGATTTATGGTGCTAAACTCTATAAAATGGGCAAATCTTCCTTAATTATCCCCACAGGAGGCAGAATTCCTTGGCGTGGCGGCGACAATCTTCCTTCAGAAGCCGATGACATGACAGAATTATTATTACTTTTTGGCATTCCTGAATCAGCGATAATCAAAGAAAGTAACTCTTTTAATACTTACGATAACGCCGTTAACACTCGTAAAATTTTAGAAAAATTAAATCTAAATCGTATCTTATTAGTTACTTCTGCGATACATATGCCTCGCTCCGTCAAAATTTTTGAAAAACAAAACTTAATCGTAATTCCAGCACCTACAGATTACCTTGTTACAGAAAAAGACTTTCAACCAGAAGACAATGGGCAAAGTACTTTTATTAATCTTTTCCCAGATTCATCTTACTTAAATAACACGACTTTAGCCATTAAAGAATATATCGGCATGGTAGTTTATAAACTCAAAGGATGGCTTTAATTCTATTGACAATTAAAAATTTTTGGCTTTCCTACAGTAGTTATGACAAATTAATAGAAAATAATTAATGTAAACTTTAATCAGTATGGCTTTGAGTATTTTAAAAATGCAATTATCATAAATTAACAGTTTGAATTTAACCTGATACCTGACACCTGACACCTTTTTTTAGACATAATTTATCACGAACAGAAGTAGTTGAGCCAAATTTTTCTTTATTTCTAACTCCCAACTTTTATCCCATCCATGTTAAGGTATAATATTTGATTACGTTTTATGAGTAATATTTGGTGATGTCTGACAAATTTTCCCACCGTACTAAAATTGTAGCCACTGTTGGCCCTGATTGTGCTAATCCCGAAACTTTACGTCAAATGATTCTCGCAGGCGCTAACACTTTTCGTCTTAACTTCTCTCATGGTACTCATGAAGTACATCAACGCAGTATTCGTCTGATTCGTCAAGTAGAAAATGAACTTAATATACCTATTGGTATTTTACAAGATTTACAAGGTCCTAAAATTCGGTTAGGGAAGTTTAACTGTGGCTCTATTGAAATAAAAGAAGGCGATCGCTATATATTAACCAGTAGGGAAGTAGAATGTAATCAAGAAATTGGTTGTATTAGCTATGAAAACTTAGCGGAGGAAGTACCAGTTAATGCACGAATCTTAATTGATGACGGTAGAGTGGAAATGGTAGTTAAAGCCATTGATTTAGAAAAAAAAGATTTGCATTGTCAAGTGGTGGTAGGAGGAGTACTTTCGAGTAATAAAGGAGTAAATTTTCCTAATGTTTATTTATCCGTAAAAGCATTAACAGATAAGGATAAAATAGATTTAATGTTCGGATTAGATCAAAAAGTGGATTGGGTAGCATTAAGTTTCGTTCGTAATCCTCAAGATGTATTAGAAATAAAAGACTTAATCAGTAGTGCGGGAAAATCTACTCCTGTCATCGCCAAAATTGAAAAACATGAAGCCATTGAGCAAATGGAAGAAATTCTCTCTTTGTGTGATGGAGTGATGGTAGCAAGAGGAGATTTAGGGGTAGAATTACCAGCAGAAGACGTGCCAATCTTACAAAAACGCTTAATTCGTACTGCCAACCGTCTCGGCATTCCCATCATCACCGCTACCCAGATGTTAGATAGTATGGCAAATAGTCCAAGCCCAACCCGTGCAGAGGTTTCAGACGTTGCTAACGCCATTTTAGACGGTACGGATGCAGTGATGCTTTCCAATGAAACTGCCGTAGGCAAATATCCCGTTTTAGCAGTGGCTACCATGGCGAAAATTGCCGCTAGAATTGAACAAGAAAGAGACAATATTGTTGCACCCTATAACGATAATTTTGATAACGAGAATATCTCTACAGCCATCGCCGCCGCCGTCAGTCAAATAGCGAAAAAACTTCACGCATCCGCCATTATGACATTAACCAAAACTGGTGCAACTGCTCGTAATGTCTCCAAATTTCGCCCTCAAACCCCTATTTTTGCCATTACTCCCCATGTGAGTGTTTCTCGTCAATTACAGTTAGTTTGGGGTGTTAAACCATTACTATTATTAGATTTGCCCGGATTAAGACAAGTATTTCAAGCTGCTATTAATGTAGCTAGAGAAAAAAATTTACTTCACGATGGTAACTTAGTAGTTATGACAGCAGGTACATTACAAGGTGTCGCTGGTTCAACGGATTTAATCAAAGTAGAAATCGTCAAAGGTTTACTGAGCGAAGGAATTGGCATTGGACAGGGGGAAATAACAGGCAGGACGAAAGTAATTCAAGATGTCAGTCAACTAAATAACTTTAACACAGGAGATATATTAGTAACCAAAGCTACAGATAATCAATATGTTGACGCTATGCGCATTGCGGGGGCTATTGTTACCGAAGAAACAGGAGTAAGATCCCACGCCGCTCAAATAGGGATGCGTCTAGGTATTCCCGTTATTGTGGGGGTAAAAGAAGCCACCCGTTTGATTCGAGATGCTAGTTTTATTACCCTAAAAATAGAGCAAGGTTTAGTTTACCTCGGCACCGATGGTAGTAAAGGAGGGGATGTTGATAATTAACCATATTCTTAATTCCTCTCTAATTGACTATTATTAGCAATAACAGCACTATAATTTTAGTAAAAGTAGCAATTAATTTTTTTTGGTTAGTATATGTACAACATTAAAATTCTAAAATAAATTAAAACCCGATTTCTCCTGAATGTTTTATCATCACAACCCACTATACACTTATAACCTTCCACAAGGGTTTTAAGGCTTTAAAAGCTCAATCTGTAAGGGATACATCCATTAATTGAGAGACGGAGGTGCGTTGCCCATTAACATCGAAAGAAGCCTTATAGGCTGGTATGTTCAAAGCATTAATAGGGATGCTAACAAACATGAGGTTAACGCCGTTAAAGGAGTTATCCATGATAATTTATTGTGAGATAGTAAGATTAATTCTTCACACCAAAATTAAAATTAATTGACTTTTATATTCAATAAGCTTTAATTAAAATAAAACTTTATTGCAAATAAATATTAATAACGTGGACGAATTAGGAAAATGCGGAAAGAGAAAAAAAAGATAGCAGGAGAAGTCAGAGGAAAAGAGAATGAGGTAAGCTAAGAGTTAATGCTTCTAAGATTTCGGTGTTTGTTATGATAAATGCTTCAGATTACCCTATTTCAGAAAATCCAGAAGGAAACCAAGAATATCAGGAATTAGTAAAATGTCATAATTTTTGGCGTTGGTTTATTTATTTAGCATTGGTATCTTTAGGGGGAGGGTTGAGTTATGGTTGGTATTTTCTCACCCAAAAATTAATCCCTATGGTGGAAAAACCAGTTAGTAATTATCTTTCTCGCCCTGTTAAATTAGGTAAGATAGAAGGAATTAGTTTAACGGGAATTAGGTTAGGAAAAAGTAGTATTGAAACCACCGACAACGAGAATGATTTTTTGATAGCCGAAGGGGTAGAAATTAGTTTAAATCCCTTAAAGTTATTAGCGAAAAAAGTCGATTTAAGCATTACGATTATTAATGCTAATGGTTATTTGCAACAGGATAAAAATAATAGTTGGATTAGTTTAAAGTTAAATAAGGAAAAACAAAATTCTTCAGGGTGGTATTTTAGTGTTAATAATATTGAGGTTAAAGATAGTAATTTAAGCATCAAGAGAAATAATTATTTATTACCAAATTTATCAACATCATCGATTAATAAAGTTGAAATTCCCTTGGGTAATATTTCTTTTGAGAAGAATCAATTATTTTTTGATGTTAGAGGAAAATTAGTTAATGGTAATAACATTCAAGTTAATGGTTTACATAAATTTTCTCAAGGAGAATGGTTATTAAAAATTAATAGTGAAAATTTAGCGACAAATACTCTTAATGATTTTTTGATTCTTCCAGTGGATGTTAATGCTGGAAGTGTTAAAGGAAACGTTAATTTAAGATTTTTGGCAAATAAATTAGATGATATTCAAGGAGATATTAGTTTTAATCAGGTTAATGTTAAATTACCTAATTTTGTTGATGATTTAAAAGGTAGTCAAGGAAAAGTTAAGTTTCATAATCAAGTAATTAAGTTAGAAAATATTAATACTAATTTAGGTTTAATTAATACAGATGTTAACGGATTTATCCATAATAACCATCAATTAAATATTCAGGCTAACACCACAAAACCCCTAGAGATAAAAAATGTACTTTCTTCCTTAAAATTAAATAATAGTAATTTAGTTACCAAAGGTAAAGTTGAAGGAAAAATCAATATTATTGGAGATATTCATAAACCAAAAATAGAAGTAGATATTGTTAATGCAGGAGTTACGGAAGTTAATCAAATTCCTTTGGATAAAGTTACGGCTAATTTAGAAATTTATAATCATCAATTAAAGATTAAAAATCTTAACTTACTGCCGATTATAGGAGGAGAAGTTAGCGCAAAAGGTAATATTAATTTATTAGGGAAAAAAGATGACAGTTTTAGTATTGATTGGCAAGGAAAAAATATTGAAGGAGAAAAGTTAGCTTCTGTTTATCAACAAGAGTTACCGATTAATGTTGGTTTAATTTCTGGCAACTATAACTTATCAGGAAACTGGCAAGAATTTAATCAAGCTAAGTTAACAGGTTTTTCTACAGTGGAGTTAGGGGGAGGAAAAGCGAATATTAATAATTTGGAGATTAACCATGATACATGGGGAGGAAAAGTTACTCTGTCTGGAGTAAAGTTAACACAATTACCGAATATTGATTGTCAAAAAATTGGTTGTGATAATTCGTTATTAAATGGAGAGTTTTTGGTATCGGGTAGTAATAATAAAATTGATGTTAAAAATATAGACTTAAAAGGAAATTTTGATTTTAACTTAGCTGGAGGAAGAGTTAATTTAGAAAAAACCCAAATAAAGGAAGGTAACTGGCAAACCTTAATGACAGCAGACAATCTTCTTTTTTCGCAACTACCATTAATTAATTTAAACTCTTTACCATCTCAGATGAAAGGAGGAAAAGTTAATGCAAATTTAGATATAAAGGGTAATCTTAGTCAAAGTGAGGAGATTAATATTCAAGGAAAAGGAAAACTTAATTTACCGAAAGGAATTATAAATATTAATAATTTTAGTTTGGTAAAAGATAATTTTATGGCGCAAACGAAGACGATGAATTTTCCTTTAGATAATATGGGGAATAATTTTCGTGGAGATGTTAGTAGCGAGATAACTTTGAGAGGAAATATTAATAATTTAACAGCAGAAAATCTTAACCTTGATGGTGATTTAGTTTTTAGTAAGGGTATTAGTGTTATTAAACAACCATTGTCGGCAAATGTGTCTTGGGATGGGAAAAAGTTAAAGGTAAATCAAGCCATTAGTGATGGTATTCAAGCTAAAGGAATTATTAATTATGATACTGCTAAACAAACCGTTAAAGATATTAACTTAGGTATTATCGCCAAGGCTATAAATTTAGAAAAACTATCCTTACCGTCTTCTCTTGACTTATTGAATTATCAAGGTTTAGTTGACTTTAAAGGAAATCTGCAAGGAAATTTATCTCAACCAAAATTAGCAGGAAATGTCATCGTTAATAATTTTCAACTGGCTAATTTGACATTTACAACTTTGACAGGGAGTTTAACTAATTCTGTTGGGGAAGGATTAAATTTACAATTAAAGTCTCAAAATGAAACAGAAGCAGATAAATTTTATTTACAACTAGATAGTAACAATCAACCTCAATTCATAGATTTACAAAGAAAGACGACTAAAATTAAGGGAATAAGAGACAATGAAAACTTTAATATTAATGCTATAAATATTCCTTTAGAGAAAGTAACAAAAAATTGGTTAAGTTATCTTCCCTTTGAGATAAAGCAAATAGGAGGTAATCTTTCAGGGGAAGTAAATATAAATTTAACTAACTATGATTTCACTTCGCCGAATATCATCATTGAAAAACCAACAGTAAATAATTTACAAGGAGATATTTTGATTACTCAACTTTCTTCCTCTGAAGGGGTGATTAAAATTGAGGAAGGAAAATTAAATCATCAAAAAAATGAGTATCTTTTCAATGGAGAATTACAACCCTTTGGAGAGAATCCGCAGCTTAAAGCTAAGTTGGATATAAAAGAAGGAGATATTCAAAATTTTCTGAGTAGTTGGCAAATTTTCGAGTTAAAAGATATTGCTACAGGAATTCAACCTCGTGAGTATGGTAAAGCTAAAGATTTATATTTAGACAAAACTTTATCTTCTCCTCCTCTTGCTTTACCTAATAGTGAGGAAAAAACTTTATCTTCTCCTCCTCTTGCTTTACCTAATAGTGAGGAAAAAACTT
>JAACUG010000062.1 GCA_009993045.1 Cyanobacteria bacterium CG_2015-22_32_23 | reverse complement strand
TAGTATCATAACCGATAACTTTGTTAATCTCTCCCCACCCCTTTTTTCGCTCACCCTGCTTAACCCCACATCCCACAGGAATAAAAGCTCCTAAAATATTGTTACTACAAGTAATAGTAGTAATTAAGCCTTCAAATGGTTTTATTAATTGATTGGTAATATTCTCAAGTAAATCAAATTTAGTTAGAAGAATTGAAATAGATAAAGGATGTTCTAATTCTTTCAGGCTATGATTAATAAGACTAATCATTCTACCTATTTGACTATTTCGTACTTTTCCTTGATTTAAAAGAAAAGAATCACAGAATATCATTATTCCATCAGCTTGTTTCAAATCTTGTATTAGTAATTTAGCTTGTTCACTATCTTGAGTTTCCATTAAAGCTCGTCCACGATAATCTGACCATGAAAATGTCAAAACATTATCTCCTTGATAACGGAGATCAAAATCATAATCTTTTCTCTGATCAGTTCCTAAAGGATAATTTCCTTGACGAATATTTTCCGCTAGTTCGACCAATCTTTTATGATCTTCATTGGCTCTAGTTTTTAATCTAAAACCTTGTACACTTTGCTGTAAAACTCCATAGAGCGATGCCATATAAGTTGTTTTACCTACTCCACTATGTCCTAACATAACAATTTTCATAATTTTAAAACTCATCAAATGGATTTTTACTTTTAGTCTGTTTACTATTACTAATAGTATTTTTATTTTTAGGTTTTAATTTATCTGGGAAGGTTTTATTTTCAGTTGAAGATTGAGAGCTTTTTGATTGATTTGTTGGTTTTTGCTTTATTTTAGCTAGGTAAAAAGCAAGTAAAGCTGACAATAGTAAGCTAATAAAAAATATAACTATTATTACATTATTGGATAATATACTTAAATTTTTTATGGTCGTAAAAATAATAGAAAAAGCTAACCCACTAAAAATAATAAATAAAATAATAAATAAATAAATAGAAGGATTTTTATCTACGTTTTGATTTATTTTTCCTTTCTGTATTGACGGTTGGGAAGACTTTTCAAGCACTCTATCAGTACAATCATTTTTTTCCGTAAAATCATTATTAGGAATATATTTTTCAGTCTCAATCTTTGATTCTTTCGTATATATTTCAAAAGAATTAATTCCATTAACTGTTACATTTAAAAAGGGAGCATTCTCAAGGTCAGATTTATTCGTTAAATTTAAACATAAAGAAACTGAATTAACCGAATCTTTAAGAATATTATCAATAGTCATTGACCACAGAAAATGATTATATTCTGAAGAACTAGGATATAAATAAATTTCTTTTTCGCTACTTGTATTGTATCTTATTTTTTTATAATCAATATCTAAATAATTTTGGTTATTAATTTCTCCATATTTACCAAGTTTTTCGTTATAAGAAACACGAATTGGTGATGATAATTTTTTTCTTGTATTCCACTGTTCCAAAATGTAATTATAAAGAGGTTTAAATAAATCAATATTTGGCTCTAAAAAACAATGAATTGCCTCTACATTTTCATTAACGGGAATCACATAACCAAAAAATCCATATAAGGAACGATCATATTTATCTTTAGTCTCTTCAATAACATTATGTAAATCTCTAGCTAAACAAATAACCCCAAAAACACAATATTGAGAGTTTTTTACAATACTAAATCTTGGATTATTAGTAAGTTTTTCGGCTGTCCTTGTTGTTACTTTAATATAATTGTCAATCCATTTTTTATCATCATCAGTAAAATTTTCAGGTAATGCAATAAACCGAAAATCTACTTCATAAGTTCTACCATAAACAATAGCTGAACATTTTGACATGACTTTAATACCTCATTTATTTTTTTTGACAAATCCACAAATAATCGTGTTCTTCGATATGTTTATTTAATGCCCTTACAGGTGAAATTATAGGTTGGTATTCTCGTCTTTTTTTATAGACTTCTTGATATTTTGCATTTGATATATCTGAATAAGTAGGCTCTTCGATTATTGTTTTCCATATATCATGTAAAATTCCCGTCAAAGAATCACTTTTATCTTGATAATATCTTGCCATTTTTTCATGTTCAGCAATTTCTTTTTCTAAATATTTTAACTGTAAGTTAACTGCAACTTGCAAAGCAAATAGTAATGGTTTTTCAACATTATGAGATTCAATGCCACAAGTAATAGGTAAAATACAACCTGATATGGAAGGACTTGCCTCGATTGCTGTGAAGAAACCTCGAAAACTTTCTAACATTGATTCAGTGAATTGAGTAACTAAATCTGCTTTAGTGAGAATTATCGCAAGTGAAATAGGACGGTTAATATAAGGTAAAGTTTTATTAATCAAAGCCGTCATTCTACCTATTTGATTACTACGAATATCTCCACTTGCTAAAGCATGACCATCACAAAACATCATAATACCATCAGCTTGACGTAAATCACTAACTAAAAGTCTTGCCTGTTCACTATCTTGAGTTTCCCGTATTGCTCCGCCTCGATAATCAGCCCATGTAAAAGGAAATATATTTTTATTGTCATATTGTAAATAAAAGTTATATTCTCTACGTTGATCTGTTGCTGAAGGATATATTCCTTGTGAAATATTTTGGGCTAACTCAATAAGCCTTTCATGATCATTAGAATTTTGTGCTTTTAAACCAAAACCTTCTATTCCGTTTTGCAGTATTCCATACAGAGTAGCCATATAAGTTGTTTTTCCTACCCCTGTATGCCCAATTTCAACGATACGCATTATTTTTTGCACATAATATTTAAAATAATTTTACATAATTATCCGAGAAATTGTTGGTAAAGAATTATTAACTTATTTTGAATAACTCTAATAATACAAACAAAAAAATTCTATTGCAAAGCAACAATTAATTTTACTCACCTACTTAGAACTGAGGTAATTGTTAATCACTTGGTAATTTTATTCCTTTTTCTGACATTTTTTGTTCAAACATCTCTCTAAAATTAGGTTGATTAGGAACACCATTAAAACTTAAAATACCATTATTATCCACAAAAAATTCTAACCCACAACCAGAATCATCCTGTTTTAATATTTCTTGAACTAACTTTTTATAACGATTAGTTAAAGGTAATAATCTTTGATTTTTTGAGCCTCGCCACCGCAAATCACTGTGTAATTCTTCTTTATATAAACCATCAATTAATAAATCTATTTTACTTAGTAATAACTTCTGATATTGAGAACCATGACGAACTAAATTTTCTAAAGTATAACCAGTGTAACAAACAACTCCTAAATCTTTTTTTAACTTAATTATATCTATTAAATTACTTAACTCTTCTGCTTGTAACATGGGTTCTCCTCCAGAAAAAGTAACTCCTTCTATCCCTTTTTGAGTTAAAATCCAATCCGCTAAAAATTGAAGAGAAATTGATTCTCCTCCTTCTTCTAAATCCCATGATTCTGGCACAATACAATTAGTACAAGCAAATTTACATCCTTGTACCCAAATTACGGCACGAGAAAAAAAACCTAAAACCTTTACAGGAGATTGATAGCGAAAAATCCTTATTTGTTTCGTCTTCATATTTTATATGTTTAGATTTGATTTTTGCGTACTTAAAAGTTTGTGAAAATTAGGGTATGTCATCAATTAAGCCATATAGAACCCATTTGGTGTCTCAAGAAACAGCAAGTCTTTTCAACATCAGTCGGATAAAACATAAGTTTACTTTTTGCGTAGAATGTAATAATGTTCTTTCAAAATTTTTAACCAAATTCTTACCAGATTTTTCTGTTACTAACCAATGAGACAGTGCTTCCTCAGAAATCCAGAATGTCAGACTAACTCTTTGTTTTAAACCCTGATTATATTCTGACCAATTTCTCAGACAATATTTTTCTTTCATAATAAGGGATGAATATTAAGAGGAAAAGAGATGTTACTGTCTTAATTTTATACACAAAAGGGCTTGAACTTATCATTCATGCAACAAAGCCCATCAAAGTTGTAATTTTGTCTACATTCATTAGTTTTTTCGGAAGTAGTCAATATCAAATATTTTTACTGTAATATTTTATTTTATACCTAATGTATTGTATAAAATTTTACACAATAAAGTACATAAATATATTTTTGAAAGTCTTATTAAATAAAGATTTTAATTTGAATCTTATATTTCGTACTTCTAACTTTTACTATTAAAATTAAAAATCAATAAATTGAGAAGAGCCCTCATTAGGACGAGCGTGGAGATATTGAGAAGTGACTGTTAAAGAAGAATGACCGAGCGATCGCATGAGAACATCCAACTCGCAACCATTTTCCAAAGAATGACAGGCATGGGCGTGACGAAGCCAATGAATAGAGATGTGGGGGTTAACTCCCGCTTTTTCTGCCGCTTTTTTGACAAAACGATGCAATTGATAACGGTCTAATCGTCTGCCTCTACAAGTGCTAAACAGTGCCTCACAATTTTCTGGGCGAGGTAATGCTTGTAACTGTTGCCAGAGATTCGGATTAATTAAAATCGTACGCAACTTGCCCCCCTTACCAACCACAGTAACTTGTCCTCCCTGGGGATGAGACTTTAAATCTCGCCAATTGATATTTAACGCCTCCGACACCCTTAATCCTGTGGTATAGATTAAAGTTAATAACGCCCGTTCCCGTGGCTGTGACACCGAATTAATGAACTTGCGTACTTCCTCCTGTTCCAAAAACCTTTCATGCAATGCACTGGTCTGGGCTGGTACTTTGATCAATCCTGTGACATTAACATTCAAATAACCCGCCTTTAAGCCGTAAGAAAATAAAGAACGAATGACTGAAATCTTTAAAGAAATAGAGTTTTGAGTATATCCCCGATAAGTGAGAGACTCTCTCCACTGCACCACATCCTCCAACAATACCTCAGCTAGAGATCGCCCCACAAACTCAAAAAACTGACTAACAACCTGAATATAAAGCTCCTTGGTGCGCTTACTTTTTCCAGACAACCACATTTGAACTAAAGTCGAATCATCAGTTATTCTGGTCAAAGTAGGACGAGGTATATTCATAATATATCACAACCTTATTTCAGTTTTGTTGCCTTTTCTTCACTTTACCACAAAATCCTTTACCTTCCCTCACTAATCTTTTTTTTTATTCGATCCACTTTTATTCAAAATCTGTATGTTAATCAAAACATTTATATATCTATAAATTCACTTACAATCCCTCACGAAAATACAATCTCAACGAGTCACGCAGTACGATTTACTCTTTCAATAGCTTTCCCAGAATTTTAGAGTTTTTCCTACCTATCAATCTGTCTAAAATTAACTATAGGAAGCGATGAAAAACATCTCATTTAAACATTAAAACAATCAATAAAACCTATATATACTCTCTTATTTAAAAATCGTGTTAAATTTTGATTACGAATATGCCTACAAAATCTTTTGGGCGTTACCACAAAAAACTATATTTTTGCTACAAGCAAATAATGAAGTTGTTAAGATATTAAATATAAATACTATTCCCCTCGATAATCGCTTTTATCAGCAGTTGAAATTTATTTTAGGTCATTTGATACCTAGATAGTGTTTATAGGCACGAAAAGAACCCTTTAAACCTCTTTGTGTGATTAATTATCCTTTAACTCAATATCTATTTCACACTCAACGAGCCACGCAGTACGATCTACTCTTTCAATAATTTTCAAGTTTTTTCTACCTATCAATCTGCCTAAAATTAACTATAGGAAGCGATGAAAAACATCTCATTTAAACATTAAAACAATCAATAAAACCTATATATACTCTCTTATTTAAAAAACGTGTTAAATTTTGATTACGAATATGCCTACAAAATCTTTTGGGCATTACCACAAAAAACTATATTTTTGCTACAAGGATAATAACTTTGTTAAGGTATTAGGTATAAATGCTATACCCCTATATTTCCGCCTTTACGACAAAATCCTTGATCATTTGCAATTCATTAAGATTTATTAAGCACCACTTTTTTATTCCACAAACAAAAAAAGACAAAAAAAAAGAGGCTATTAAGCCCCCAAAACTCTTAGATACTTTAAGCATTTTCAAGGAAACAAGCGTTCAGTTACTTTTGCCACATAAACGTATAGGTTTTAATAACTCCTGCCTTGTTTTCTAAATTTTTTTTAAAGTACTTGAAAAATCGCCCAAAGCGATCTAAGGTTAAAAATGAAATTCAAATAATCATTAGACACTGAGAACCTCAAACCAAAGTGACCCTCAAGTAGATAATGATCGATCCGCGATCCGTAAAGATGCGTAAAGTCCGTAAAGACCTGTAAATGAAATGATAATAGAAAACGGTAAAATTGTCACCCCATTTCTCAAACAAACCACTGTCACCCCTGAATTTGCCCCCTCTGAACAAGGGTCTAACCCTCATGGTGAAGCAAATCGTCAAAATCTTTGGTCTTCACAAAACTTAACAATTAGTCAAGAAACCTTGACACAAAAAAGACCCATTAGAACAGATATATCATTCTCCTACTGTCGAGAATTAATTAATAAACCTGTGAAAAATTCCGACAAGGCTAAAACTAATTTTCATTCCATGTCAGGAATTGTTGACGATATTATTGCTATATTTCTAAAAGGCTTCGCTATCAGTCCTTTTCACTATAAAAATAACTACAAAAATAGTGAAAATGCTACCCTTGCTGGTTTATTAATCGTTGATATTGATAACCAAGGGTGGGTTGAAGAAGTGGGCAGTGGGCAGTGGGCAGTGAATGGGGAGAATGTCACTACTGAGGAAAAAAGTAACTATCCACTATCCACTAAAAACTATCCACTCCAAGAAATCGTTGACGGTAATAATAATAATGGGCGTGAGAATGAGAATGAGCCTGAAAATGATTTAGGCAATGAGCTTCACAATGAAAATGGCAATAATGGACGAAAAATTATTAAACAAAAGGTATATCAACACCAATTAACCCTAGAAGAATATCAATCCATTGATTTCTGCCGTAAATATACTTTTGCGATTACCACAGCGAGTCATACAGAAACATGGCACAGATTTCGAGTTTTTATGCCCTTGCCCATGGATATTGATAAAACTACCTATGAGGTGGCACTAAGGCATTTAAACACCCTTTTAAATGGTGCTATTGATATAAATGCCACTAACCCTAGTATCGGCTTTTATGGCAATAGTAACGGTATCCTATACAAATCTGATGATTTTCAAGCCCTAGACTATGACTGGTTATCTCAATTACAACCCGAAGTTGACAAGATTAAGAGAAAACAGGAAAAACAGCAACGTAAACAAGCCAAAAGAATTGCTAAAAATCAGAAAAAATTAGCTAAAAGTACTACTGCTAAAGATATTTTTGAAGCACTCTCTTATGTCTTGTCAGAAGATTATAATACTTGGACTAAAGTAGGTTTTGCTTTACATCATACTTTTAATGGTAGTGATGAAGGGTTAGAAATCTACGATAATTGGTCATCTCAAGCCCACAATTATAGCGGTAGAAATGCCATTGAGTACAAATGGCTCTCTTTTAGTAAATCACCCACAGACAAACCTATTACCATTGCTACAGTGTTTCGGTTGGCGATGGATGGGGGTTATAAACCACCAAGAAAGATTAGAAGAAGACTGGAGGCACGGGATTATTTTGAAGACTATAAAACCTTCTCTTATCCCATATCTCTGGAATGTCATAAAAATCATGACAAAGGTGATATAAGTAAGGAAATTTCTCCCCATAACCCTAATTCTTTAAACAATGAAATTAAGAGTGGTATTTCTTCTAATAATAATTTTACTGGTGAAACAACTAACCAAATTAATCCTCATAACCTCGATTATTTAAACAACGAAATTAACACTGGTATTTCTTCTAATAATAGTTTTACTGATGAAATAACTAACCAAATTGCTCCCCATAACCCTAATTCTTTAAACAATGAAATTAAGAGTGGTATTTCTTCTAATAATAATTTTACTGATGAAATAACTAACCAAATTGCTCCCCATAACCCTAATTCTTTAAACAACGAAATTAACACTGGTATTTCTCCTAATAATAGTTTTACTGGTGAAACAACTAACCAAATTAATCC
>JAACUG010000142.1 GCA_009993045.1 Cyanobacteria bacterium CG_2015-22_32_23 | reverse complement strand
CTTCATACTTAATTTCTGTTATTTGAGCAAATATATCCACTAGATTTTATTACTAATTTAAGAATATAAAAATAGAGACAACTATGGTAGAATTGTTTTTGTAAATAACTTGTTTAGTCACAATGTATTTACAAGGGGATAAAACACTATCCCCAAATATTGTCATAGATAAAGGATTAAGCTAAAACCGTGTTTAACCATTGTTCGGTTTTACTACTCCACACGACAATAAATTTATCTTGGTGAATAGAACAGATAGCAGTAGCTTCGCCTTTTTTGTTGGCAAATTCCACTTCAAAAATATCGTCTTCATAGTCTTCTATAATTGTGCCTTGCTCACCTTTTCTAAGACTGAAATTAGGAATATCAACTAATAATTCAATGACATCTAATAATTCTGGTTTCATCTTTCTATAATATATAGGGTTGTTAATTGAGCGATGTTACTATTTGGTTTTATTATCCATCCAGTTCTAACGATTTCCTTTTGTCCTTCATAGTTGCCTAATATCTGTAAGTCAACTTGAAAGATTCTACCGTGTTCATTAGGTGGACGTTCTATCGTATCTTCTATTAATGCCTTTTCTTCAATTTGTGCTAAGAGAAAAGCGTAATTATCCTGAGTATATCCCAAATGTCTTTTAAACATATAGGCTTTATCCCCACCGTTAGGGTGGTTTAGTTTGAGTGCATAACCCGTTATTTTCTTAATGGGGATATAGATTTCAGAGACAATATCTTTTAGTTTCATCTTTTAGCTGTTTCATTATTTTACATTTTTATAGGAATAATGATTATTTCTTTTGACAAATATAATGTATTGTACACCCTTTCAAAAAGATAAGATCTTGTTCTTTTTGGTGATACCCATTTAGATATACCATAATTAAAATCATCTTTTTTGATCATACAATTAGAAGGCATTAAATTAATATATAATTCCTAAAAATAGATAATATTAAGTTGACTATAACAACAAACTTCATACTTAATTTCTGTTATTTGAGCAAATATATCCACTAG
>JAACUG010000053.1 GCA_009993045.1 Cyanobacteria bacterium CG_2015-22_32_23 | reverse complement strand
AGTAATTGATTCTGCCGTTTTTCGGGATTGACCTACATAAAAATATTTGTTTGAAATATAACATCCGCTAGACCTATCAATATATCCCGTACTGCAAATTGAAGCGTAAAATTCTTCGGTGTTGATGGCAACTTCTGTTTCCATATTACGATTTTTACAAAGGGGAGACACGTCCCCAGCAAGTGCAGGTACTTGAGATGTAATAGTAGTTATTCCCGACCAGATAACTAGCGATGTTATTGATAGTAAATAATTGATTTTATTCATGATTTTGTCATGTTAGTTGTAACATTCTTCATACCAAGAAATTCTGTCATAGTTATCACAATTAGAAGCCTGTCGTCGATATATGGCTTTACCTTCTGGAGAAGCGGCAAAAGAAGCAACACAATCTGCTTGAGGAATGCAAAATGTTACGACAGCTATATTGCTACAATCTCTCATAATCATATTCGCCCAAGAATTCATTAAAACGGGAGAATTTAGTATGTTATTAATACGGGAATAACTCCTTTCTGAATATCCATTGTTGATGTTATCTCCTGTAGAAGGCCATGGAGTAATTGTTATTCCATCCCTTCGATTAGTAGGATTTCTCCGATCATTAGCACTTCCTACTCCCGTTTCAATCAAGGCTTTTTTTGCTCCTTTTTTAATAATTTCATTTTTTACTTGATTAACGGTATTTTGACAGGTTGAGCTTGATTGTGCTTGAGATGGATGAGGGAAGTTTAAAAATAAACTTAAAGCAATTGCTGATGAAGTAAATAAGTTATATTTCATGGCTATTAATAATATTCAATGTTATTTTTAAACGTAGCTAAAAATTCTTCTGTATAAATGCATTTGGCAAACTATTTGTCAATCAAGGTAATTTTTTTTAATCTTTGGCTTAATTTTGTTCTATGATTGTTACGAAAGTTATTCAGAAAACAACTGTCCACGCAAAGCCCGAACAAATTCTTCGGCTTCTTTATCCCATGGCAAACCAACCATTAGATTATTTGTTCCACCAGTTGTTACTACATCTACAAGTTGTCCTCCCCATAAATTCAAAATTCCCCACAATATAAAAACAATACCAATTAATATAGCAACACCATTACCTGAAGATACGAAGACTAATCCTAAAAAAAGGAAGAAAAGTCCAACAAAAATATGTCTTTTAGTGTCATAGCGAACGGAAACAACTTGTTTTAATGGTACATCTTCTCTACTACCGCCACTAAACCAACCTTTTTTGCGAAAATAGGTAACTCTTTTTGTTGTAATAGTTCCATAACTATTGCTGAAGATTGTTTGTTCTGAATTTTCCGTCATGGTTTTTCTCTCTAAATCTTTATATTCAAACGATAATTTATCTATTGTTTTCACTTCAATACCGAAACATCGGATTTGATCGGGAGTTTTATTACAATTTATTACGCAAAAGATCGGATAAGTTCGGAAAAGATCGGATTAAAGTTAAATGGGGTAATATAAACTATTAACAATAGTCTTCTATGGTATGATTGTTTCCTGCTAATTATCTTTCAAAACTAAAATAGTGATCGAACATCACCTCTAAAGTTCGATCGCACAGCGCCGCCTTTGGCGATCGCACTTTAGAGGTAAAATTTATGAGATTACTGATAGTGAACAGAATATCCTTAATTAAGAACAAAATTTCATTAAGCTAAAATAGAACTTATTTAATTAATATTTACGCTTTAAAAGTAATGACAGGAAAAATAACGGAATCAAATTTAACCTTTGAGGATATATTAAATCTTGTGAGAAAATTACCACCATTAGAACAAATTAGATTAAGTAAAACCATCGCACAAGAAACGCAAGATAATATTCAATATCGAACTAAAACTTTTGAAAACTTACTTCGACAAGTAAAACCAATTAGTGCAGATTTTGATATAGATAAAGCTAAGGAAGATTATTTTCAAGAAAAATATAACCTATGAAGATTTTAATCGATACTAATATTGTTATTGATTATGCCTTAATACGTCAACCATTTTATGATGATGCGGATATTATTTTTAGTTTTATAGAACAAAAAAAATTAGAAGGATATATTAGTGCAACAACTTTTACGGATATTTTTTATATTCTCAAAAAACCAAGAGGTAAAGAATGGACATTCAATTTCTTACAACAATTATTGACTATTTGCAAAATTGCTACTGTAGATGAAACAATAATTAAACAGGCGTTATTAAATCACTATAAAGATATTGAAGATGACGTGCAATATTTTACAATGCTGTCTAATAATTTAGATGCTATAGTTACTCGTAATCCTAAAGATTATCCACAAAATAGCACTAGATCAATTTTGACACCTAGTGATTTACTGAAGTATATTATTTAGCCAATTTTCTGGTATTATACAAAGTTCGATCGAGCTTTAGAGGTGATGTTCGATCGCATCTTCATGATTCATTATGATAAAATGACATTATTGATAAATTTAAAGTAAAAAAGTAATGACTTTAAACCAGTTATTAGAACGTCAAAAAATTATTCATTCAGATCCAGAAATTATGAGCGGTGAGCTAGTATTTGTTGGCAGTCGTGTACCTTTACAAACATTATTTGACTATCTGGAAGAGGAAGGAGGTTTATCAGAATTTATCACTGATTTTCCTTATCTCAAAACTCAAACAATGAAAGTGTTAGAAAATGTAGCTCGATTGATGATAGATCAACAACGTTGTGCCTAATGAGAATATTACTTGACGAAAATCTTTTAAGTAAAAAGCTCAAACAACCTTTTTTAAATAAGGGTTATCAAGTCTATAACGTTAATGATATGGGATGGCGTGGCTTAAAAGATAGAGAAATTCTCGAAAGAGCAGAAAATCAACCTTTTGATATTTTTATCACTGCCGACAAAAATCTACCATATCAGCAAAATTTGAGTAATACTATTTTAATAGTTGTTATTTTGAATACTCGTAGCACAAACCCCAATTATCTAGTACCTTTGATGATGAAAATTAGCGAATTTGTACCTTCTCTATCTGGGGGAATTGTGTTTGTTGATGATGACGGAAATTTGAGTAATAATTAATTATTTTCGTCTAATATCCTACCGTATTACTGTTGGTAGTTACCTCTTTAGAGGTGATAATGGCTAAAGCCATCACTACAAACCAAAAAGTTATGATCATTATCATCTTAAAGTTAAGCTATAATGTTTCAAGTCTTATTCCTAGTTTATGTATCATTAATGTTAACAGAATACATCGCTATAGCCATGAAACAAGCAACCTATGAGTTGTTAGAAGATAATACTTATTATGGTGAAATTCCTGTGTGTGAAGGAGTTTGGAGTAATCATTCTACTTTAGAAGGATGTCGAGATGAGCTTCAAAATACTTTAGAAGGATGGATTATTTTAGGCTTACAAAAAAGACATTTTTTGCCAATTTTAAATGGAATTGATCTTAATTTAAAAGAAAAAGTAGCCTAATGTCAGAACTAAATCCTATTAGTAGAAAACAATTAATTCGCTCTTTAAAAAAGTTTGGTTTTGATGGACCTTATTCGGGAGGAAAACATCAATATATGATTAAAGATAATTTAAGATTAACTATTCCTAATCCTCATCAAAAAGATATTAGTCCTTCTTTATTAGCGAGAATATTACGTCAAGCTAAAATTACGAAAGAAGATTGGGAAAATTAATAGACATTTTCATCAATCGGGCTATAAACCCAACGCACGACTGTTCGTAGTTACCTTTTTAGAGGTGACAATGGCTAAAGTCATCACTACAAACAGAAAAATTAGGATCATATCGGTTTAAAGTTAAGGTATAATGTTTGAAATCTTTATCTTCCCTCATATCTGTTATAATTTTCATGAATGTAAATGAAGTGTTGCATTTTGTAGATCACCTAGTGGTTGAAAAAACAGGAAAACACCTAGACGATGTGCAAAAAGTTCTCATCGAGGGAATTTGGCAACGACAAAGTTATGACGAGATTGCCAAAGAGTGTTCTGTTACTAAAGGTCATATGGGAGATGTTAGTTCTAAATTAATGCAGATATTATCAGAAGAATTAGGGGAAAATATTAAAAAATCTAATTTTCGATCGACATTAGAAAGAGCATATTATCTTAAATCTTCTCAAAATCCCAAAATATCAGATCATAGTAATATTTGTGGTAATAATAATTTGATTTTACAAGCAATTAATAAACCTCAAAAACAAGCACTAAAAAGAGAGATAAATACTAAATCGAAATTCTCCCATCAAGATTTAAGTATCGCCCCTAAAATAATCAAATTTTATCCAAGAGAAACAGAATTAAAAACCCTTTCTAACTGGATATTCAATCAAAATATTTCGTTAATTTCAGTGTTAGGATTATCTGGCATTGGAAAAAGTTACTTAGTGAAAAGATTTGTTGATTTAAACTTAGATAAATTTGAAGTAATTATTTGGAAAAGTTTAAAATGTCCTGCTTCTTTTGACTTATTAATAGATGAAATATTTAAGATTTGTGAAATCAATATTAACCAGAAAAATACTACTAAATTAAATCAATTATTTGAACTGTTAAGAGCTAGAAAATGTTTACTTATTTTTGACGAATTAGAAAATTTATTTATGGAAGGTCAATTAGCAGGACAATGTCAATCACAATACGAAGATTATCAAAGTTTTTTCAAGAGAATCAGGGAAACTGATCATCAAAGTCATGCTATTTTAATTAGTCAAGAAAAATGTCAAGAAATGAAGTATTTGGACTGTAATTTATACCCAATTAAATGTTTAGAGTTATCAGGTTTAAAAAATGTAGAAATTTTTTTTAATATGGGTTTAAAAGATGAAGATAGCTGGTTAAATTTACTCAATTTATATGAAGGAAATCCATATTATTTGCAGAATATTATTTATTGTATTAATAGTATTTTTGATGGCTCTGTGAGTGATTTTTTAGCCGAAAATGAATTAATCATTACCAAAGATATAGAAAGTAAATTAGAGTTATTATTTAATCGATTATCTCCTAAAGAGCAAAAAATTATCAGTAAATTATCTAATTCGGATCAACTTTTATCGAGAGAGGATTTAAAAGTAAATTTAGAGATGTCATCAACGGATTTAATTAATGGTTTAGAGTCTTTAAAAAATAGATATTTATTAACTAAAATTAAAGGAGATAAAATTATGTTTAATTTATCCCATATTTTTAAAGAATATGTAAGAAATTATTGTTAAATTTATAACCTAATACATTGTGATAAAAATATTATAAGCTAATTGCATTTGTGGTAAACTTAAACACCATTTTATTTATTAACTAATTGAATAATTGCTTGACATTCCGCTACAGATTTACGCTGTTTCATGGCTTCCACTAACGCTAAATAAGATTCTTTATTTTGTTCAATTATAGCCGTTGCTTGTATAATTGCTAATCTTTGTTTGAGCTGAAAATTACTATAAGTTAATGTTAAATTACTATAAATTTCTTGAAACTTTTGTCGATCTTCTTGCCCTCCTTCGCTATTATTATAAATAAATTTTTCTGCGGCAATTCCTGCCATTAATACAACGCCAAAACGCTCAATTATTGAGTTAAATTCTTTTAAATCTTGAGATTTTTTGTTAGGTATAAAATTATTATCAAATATTACTCCACCAGAGCCTGAAATTTTCTTGTTTACCGCTTCCCAGGGGCTTAAACTGTAATCAATGATAGGAATATCATAGAAATAAGCTGTTAAAAAATGTCCAGCTTCATGATAAACAATTCGCTCTTTTTCTTCTTTCGATGCGAAAATATTTAATAATAAGTTAACTCCTTGATTTTTCCATGATAATGTATCAATAGTGATCAAACTTAACATCACAAAAGTTAAACTAGCAGGTATAAAAGGTGATAAGTTGAAAAGTGGTCCTAATAATACCGATAATGTAATAGAAAAAATGGCGATCGCCAAAATATTTAAACCAGTATCTTGCATAATAAATAGAAATATTTGTCTTTTTTTAATTACTTATTACTTATTACTCACTACTCATTACTTATTACTTATTAATTGGGTTAATGCCATTAACCCCTACTTTAAATTCAGGCTAATCCTTCGATGGCAGGATGAAAATAAAAAGCTAAAGCAATAACCGCATAGGTTGCCAATAATAAAATCCCTTCTAACCAGTTAGAATTACCATCAGAACTGATAGAATTAGCAATTAATACCGATACTGCCACCGCTACTAATTCAAAAGGATTAAAATTCAAATCCATAGGTTGCCCAATTATCCACCCAGCGATAACTAACACAGGTGCAACAAATAAAGCTATCTGTAAACTTGAGCCTAATGCTACAGATACCGATAAATCCATTTTATCTTTCATAGCAACAGTTACAGCCGTAGCGTGTTCGGCGGCGTTACCAATAATCGGCAGGAAAATTACCCCAGTGAATAAAGCAGGTAAACCTAAATCTTTGGTTGCTATTTCGAGGGATTCTACCAATAATTCTGATTCTACGGCTACTCCCAAAGTGACGATTAATAATATACCAACCCATAACCATAAATTCGGTTGATAAGATGGTTTTTTGATGTCTTCGTCTTCATTTTCTGCCATTCCCACATCATATAAATAAGAATGAGTTTTCATGGAAAAGAACAAAGTTAGCACATAAACAGTAATTAAAACTATAGCAACGGCAACCGAAAGGGTTTGTAAAGTTTCTTCAGGAATACCAGTGGAAGTGTATTGTACCGCCGTTGGTAATAGAATTGCAATGACAGCTAAATTCATAGATGACGCATTTAAACGCGCTGCGGTAGGTTGAAAATTTTGCTCTTTATAGCGTAATCCACCTAAAAACATGGCAAATCCCATTACTAACAATAAATTACCAATAATTGAGCCTGTTAATGTCGCTTTTACTACTTGCACTAATCCACTTTTTAAAGCGATAAAAGCTAAAATTAATTCAGTAGCATTACCAAATGTAGCGTTTAACAAACCACCTAAATTTGGCCCAATAACTACAGCAATTTCTTCGGTGGCAACCCCCATAAATGCCGCTAAAGGTACAATTGCCATAGCGGATGTTAAAAATATTACCGACTCACTCCAGTGTAAAAAATGTCCTGTAATGGAGATGGGAATGAAGACTAATAGAATAGAAAAAATCAGATTTTTATTCATATTTACAGATTGATCATGATTAATAATGATACACTGTCTTTTTTATTAGGTGAGAAAAACTTGTCTTAAATTATTTTTCTGTCAAATAATTACTAAATTTTACTTACTTTTTTTCAAATTAATTTCCTAAATATTATTCCTAAATGATTGAAAATCAAGATAAAATTAACAAGGTTTTATTAATTAGTAATGGCCATGGTGAAGACTTAAATGGTAGCTTAATAGGTGAGGCTTTATTATCAATTAATCCTAACTTAATTATTGATGCTTTTCCCCTTGTAGGAGAAGGAAAATCCTATCTTAATAAGAATATTAACATTGTCTCACCTCTTCAATCTATGCCATCAGGAGGTATTTTTTATCTCAATCCCATTAACTTAATTAAAGACTTATCTTCTGGTTTAGTTGCTTTAACTATTAAGCAAATTATTACTATTAATAAACTTAAAAATAATTATGATTTAATAATCGCTATTGGTGATATTGTTCCCTTATTCTTTGCTTATTTAACACAGAAAAAATTTATCAGTTTTATTGTTTCTACTTCTAGTTATTATGAAGGGACATTGAAACTTCCTTTTCTGACTAAGTTATTACTGCGATCGCCTAGTTGTCACATAATTTTTACTAGAGATAAATATACCGCCGAAGATTTACAAACTCAAGGTTTTAAAAAAGCCGTATTTGCTGGTTATCCCATTATGGATACCTTAAAATTAACGGGCAAAAATCTTGAATTATCTTCTGAAATTCCTATGATTGCCTTACTTTGTGGTAGTCGTTTACCTGAAGCCTTGCACAATCTTAGCTTACAATTACAAATATGCGAAACTTTAGTAAAAATCTCTCATGAAAATTGGCAATTTATAGGTGCATTAGTACCAAGTATCACTGATAATAACTTAAAAGCCATCGCCGATAATCTAGGTTGGCAATATGAGTCAGGAGTTTTTAGCACAAAAATTAATCATAAAAATGTTCTTGTTAAAGTTTATAACGATGCTTTTGCGGATATTTTACTACAATGTAATCTGGTATTGGGAATGGCGGGGACTGCTGTAGAACAAGCTGTTGGCTTAGGGAAGCCTGTAATACAAAATTCAGGGAAAGGTCCTCAATTTACCTATCGATTTGCTGAAGCACAAATGAGGTTGTTAGGCAGTAGTACAATTACCATAGAAGATAACGACACAATTTTAGCTTGTGAAAAAACAGCTTATAAAATCATGGAAATTTTGCAAGACAAAGAATTTTTAGTGCACTGTATTAACAATGGTAAACAAAGAGTAGGAGAAACAGGTGGTTCATTAAATATCGCAAAACAAATTTTATCAACTCTTGTCAATTATCAAAATAAGAGTTATGATAGTAAAGATAGGGGGCTGTAACGGCTTCGACAGGTTGGTGAAAGCTAACCCGTGATACAGGTCGAGAGTGAGTCTTCTCTCGGAAATACTGGACTCAAAAAAAATGTAACTGCGAACAACATCGTTCCTTTTGCTCGTAAAGCTGCACCTGTTGCTGCCTAAGACCTAATTTCGGTTCGAGCGCTTATAGTATGACTCCGTTAAGTATTATAGGCAACCCTCAACGGATGCTTTTTATAACTGCTTCTAGTCAGTTGTAAAGTTAAGATAATACTAGAAAATCCTGCTATCAGGGATAATTGATAGTTCCCGCCTTGAGGACTAGAAAGGATAAGCCTGTGAATGAGCGATAGGTAAATAACCAATTTGGACAGCAGTTCGACTCTGCTCAGCTCCATAAAGTAACATAATAAAGTATCAATGTCAATAGCGTTGGTACTTTTTTATTTTTTTAAAAAATATTGATTGATTTTTAAACGAAAAATAAAGTTACTTTTCCACACAAAATATAAGTAAGTAAAAAGAATAATTAATAAACAAATATAACCTAAAGTATTGTATGTGTTTATAATTTGATTAATACTCCAACCGACATCATTATTTAAAACATTCAAATCACCGCCAGAATCGCCTCTTCCTCCCCAAAAAGTACCCCAAGGAATTTGATCTTTTCCTATACTTATTCTATGCCATTTTGTAAAACTTCCCCAAAAAGTAGTTACTCCAATTATTAAGGCAAAAAAACGCCAAAATTCCCAATAAAATTTGTTTGGTAAACGCCAATAAAAAGCAATGATTAAAAGAGTACTTAAATAAAATTCTCCGCCAATACCTCCAAAATATAATAACATTTGATAGGTTGAATAAGAGATATTCCATGTAAAAATGAATTGAATAATTGCTAAAATAATACTAACAATCATGATGGTTTTTTTGCCTTCTTTCCAACTTTTATAAAAGGTTAAACCAATTAAAATTAAAATACCAAAATAAACAAAAAAAGACTTAGTTGGGGATATAATTGTTCCAGCAAAAGTTACCATAGCTCGATAACCTGACAACCATGCGATAGTGGCGTGACCAAACTCATGAACTAACATTGTAATTATCCATGTTAAAGGCTCAATAAAAGTTATAATAAAAGCTATTAGAAAAGCAATAGGCAAAGCATAAGTATTGGTATTAGTTTCGGCTTCTTGTAAAAGAATTTCAGTGTTATAGTTTTTTGCTTTATGGGCATAAATTCCTGTACAAATTGTAATTTTTTCTTGCCAAATTAAGTTATTTTTATGATCAAAACTAGAAATTATGACGGAAGTTTCAGCATCTTTTAACTTTTGCTTAAGAATATCATAAATTAGTTTAACTATTCCTGTTTTTTTTTGAGAATTAATATTATTAAGAATAATGTTAAAATGAGTTGAATCTAATTCTAATTTCACTCTAATATCGATACTTTTTAACTGTTTATTAATAAGATTAGCTAAAAATTTTTGATAACGGTTATTCTCTATTTCATCATTATTTTCTTGTTTAATTTGATAATATTCTATAAGTTGTGAGTGTGCTTGTTTTAGGTTGATTAAATCCTCTTTATTACCTGTTTTTAATTTTTCTCCGATTAATTGATAATAACTATGATCAATATCTTCTATATTAGATGTAGAAGTCAAATTAAGTATTTCATAACATTGCTCAATGGTTAGATTATTCATAATTTTTTTCAGAAGATTAGTATCATTAGTCTTTATGTTAAAATGTACAATTAATTACATAATTTTTCTTTTTTAACAGATTCATTTGCACGAAAACCCACTAAAATTGCTTGATTATTTTTAACGAATAATGGTCTTTTTAATAGCATAGCATCTTGTGCAAAAGCTAAAATCCATTGATCATCATTCCAAGAGTTTTTTTCTTCTCCTAAAGCACGGTATGATAAACCAGAAGTATTGCGCATTGATTTAACTCCCAAATCTTTTACCCAGTTAGCAATTTTTTCTTTTTCTGGAGGATTTTCTTTAGTGTTAATAAACTCATAATTAACGTGATTTTCTTCTAACCATTTTAAGGCTTTTTTACAAGTGCCACAGTTGGGAATACCATAAACTATTAAAGTCATTTTCTTTATTTTTTATGTTGAATTTTTAAGTATTTTAAACTTAGTAAATATTATATAGCAATCTTCTTTAAGTTTTCAGAAAATATTGAGTTAATTTATCTTTAAATCAAAAGTGAAAGGAGAAAAATTATCACAAATTATTTATTAAATATTATAATTCAGAAAAAATCTAACGTTGATGCTTTATACTTGGGTAAATAAATTTGAAACTATATACTAAAATTAGTTTAAGAGTAGCTGTCAACTACCCCTAATCAATAAGATTAAACCTAAAAACAATTTATCATGAGTATAATAATAGAGACTGATTTAAAAGAATTATTAATACAAATAAACGGAAAACTTGATAAACTGAGTGGAGATGTTAATGAGCTTAAAGTTAGTGTTGCTAATGATATTAATGAGCTTAAAGTTAGTGTTACTAATGATATTAATGAACTTAAAGTTAGTGTTGCTAATGATATTAATGAACTTAAAGTTAGTGTAGGGAAATTAGATGAAGGACAAAAAGGTATTAATAAAAGACTAGAAAATGTAGAATTTTTCAATAGAAGTATTTTAGCTGGTATTATCGTCGGCATAATTTTAGGAATCATGAAAATGTTTTTTCCTAATATCTAATGGATTTAATAGTATTATTTAGATCTTAATTGCGCTAAATAGTTAAAGTATATATAGTAGCAAAAGAGAGAACCTTATAATATTCTATGTCAACTTTAGTCATCGTTGAATCACCCACCAAAGCCAAAACCATCCGTAACTATCTTCCTAAAGATTATCAGGTAGAAGCATCTATGGGGCATATTCGAGATTTACCTTCCTCTGCGGAAGAAATTCCTGCTGAATACAAACAGTTTGATTGGGCAAGATTAGGAGTTAATATTGAGAATAATTTTGAGCCTATTTATGTTATTCCTAAAGGTAAAAATAAAACTGTCCAATTATTAAAACAAGCCTTAAAATCTGCTGATGAATTGATATTAGCAACGGATGAAGATAGAGAAGGAGAAAGTATTAGTTGGCATTTATTACAACTATTAAAGCCGAAAGTGCCTATCAAGCGCATGGTTTTTCACGAAATTACTAAAGATGCCATTCAAAAAGCCTTAAATAACTGCCGTGATATTGATGAAAATTTAGTACACGCCCAAGAAACACGACGTATTCTTGATCGCCTTGTAGGTTATACTCTTTCACCTTTACTATGGAAAAAAATTGCCGCAGGATTATCGGCGGGTAGAGTACAATCTGTTGCCGTACGCTTGTTAGTACAAAGAGAAAGAGAAAGAAGATCATTTAAAGAAGCAAAATATTGGGATTTAAAAGCATTACTTAATCATGAAAAAACTGAGTTTGAAGCGAAATTAACTACTTTAAAAGGGCAAAAACTAGCAAATGGTAGCGATTTTGATCCGAAGACAGGAAAGTTAATCAAAAATAAAAAAGTAATTGTACTAAATGAGCAAGAAGCTACAGAATTAAAAGCCCGTTTGAAAGGCAAAATATGGGAAGTGACGGATACTGAAGAAAAAGCGACTATCCGTAAGCCATCTCCTCCTTTTACTACTTCTACCTTACAACAGGAAGCTAACCGAAAACTGGGGTTGGGTGCAAAAGATACTATGCGCATCGCTCAAAGTCTCTATGAAAATGGTTATATTACCTATATGAGAACTGACTCAGTACATTTGTCTGATCAAGCCATCGTCGCTGCTCGTAGTTGTGTAGAAGAAATGTATGGTAAAGAGTATTTAAGCCCTCAACCTCGTCAATATAAAACTAAGGCAAAAGGTGCGCAAGAAGCCCATGAAGCCATACGTCCTGCTGGTAGTACTTTTAAAATTCCTAAAGAAACAGGATTAAAAGATAAAGAATTAGGGTTATATGACTTAATTTGGAAACGCACGGTAGCCTGTCAAATGGCAGATGCTAAATTAACTCAAATTGTGGTAAATATCGCCGTAGAAGACGCAATTTTTCGATCTTCAGGGAAAAGGATTGATTTTGCTGGGTTTTTCAGAGCCTATGTTGAGGGTACAGATGATCCAGAAGCGGCTTTAGAAAATCAAGAGGTAATTTTACCTAATTTGAAGAAAGGGGATAAACCTAAATGTAAACAGTTAGATGTACTTAACCACGAAACTCAACCTCCAGCCCGTTATACAGAAGCATCTTTAGTCAAAACATTAGAAAGTGAAGGGGTAGGGCGACCTAGTACTTATGCTAGTATTATTGGTACAATCGTTGATCGAGGTTATGCTCAATTACGCAATAAGGCACTTATTCCTACTTTTACTGCCTTTGCTGTCATTACTTTGTTAGAAAAGAATTTTGCTGAGTTGGTAGATACTAAATTTACCTCAAAAATGGAGCAAAGTCTTGATGACATCGCCTCTGGTAATGAAAAATGGCTGCCTTACCTTGACAAATTTTATCGAGGAGAAAATGGCTTACAAAATCAGGTGAAAGTTAGGGAAACGGAAATTGATCCACAAGTAGCAAAAGCCATAGAATTAGAGAATCTGGACGTTACCGTGAAAATAGGTAAGTTTGGAGCTTATTTTGAAGCAAATTACGGTGATGAAGTGGTAAAATCTTCAATTCCTGCGGATTTAACACCATCAGATCTTGAACCACGACAAATAGAATTATTATTGAAACAAAAAGTAGAAGGACCACCTATATTAGGAATTCATCCTGAAACACAAGATCCTATTTATTTGTTAATCGGCACTTATGGCCCTTATGTACAATTAGGAGATACACCTCAAGGCAAAGCTAAAAAGCCTAAAACCGCTTCTTTTCCTAAAGGTGTTAATGCTGAAGATATTACGTTAGAAATGGCCATAGGTTACTTAACTTTACCTCGTACATTAGGAGAACATCCAGACACAGGAAAGCCTATAAAAACAAGTTTAGGACGTTTTGGGGGCTATGTTGTCCATGATCAAGGCACAGAGGGTAAAGATTATCGCTCCTTGAAAAAAGAAGATGATGTCTTGACAATTTCTCTTGATCGTGCATTAGAGTTATTAGCACAACCTAAATCTGGAAGGGGAAGACGAGGCACAACGACAAAAGCCCCACTTAAAGAATTGGGGTTACATCCTGATGACAATGAGCCAGTGAACATTTATCAAGGGCCTTATGGAGTATATTTTAAACATGGTAAAACTAATGTTAAATTGCCCGAAGGTGAAACGGTGGAAAGTATGAATTTAGACAAGGCTTTATTACTTTTACAAGATAAAACTCCTGCTAAAAAAACTACGGCTAAAAAGACAACTACGGCTAAAAAAACCGCCACTAAAAAAACTACTACCAGAAAAACTACTGTTAAAAAAATAACTAAATAAAATATTTATACAGTGGTGATAAAAATCATTAATAGTAAAATAATTAGTATTGCTGAATTAAAGTATTAAATAAGAATATGTATCAAAAAAAAGTACGATTTTAACTACTTATTTATTCAATTTTATCCATCTTTTCAGCAACCCCTAATTATTAGTTTTATTTGTGATTATTTCCAAGAGTGTCGCCATTTATATTTAAAAGATAATAGAATTTTAAACCAAACTTGAGCAGGAGGATCAAAAAAATTGAAAATATCTCCAAAAGCAACTCTAGCATCTTTGTGATGTAACCAATGACGCTCTGGAGTAGTAATCATCAAAAGGTTACAAATTTTTAAAATCATAGCAGGAGTTTTCCATTTGATAACACAAACGTGTCGCCAGATAACGTGTAATTCTCCTAATATTAGTCCTAAAATAGTTCCTATGGGGGATATTTGCCATAGCCAAGGTGCAAAAATAAAGTAAGGTAAAGCACCTAATATTCCATCTAACAATACTAACGGATTTTTTGTTAAAACCGCATAATGTAAAAAACTGCGATTGTTACTATGATGAACTAAAGAGTGAAATTTGCCAAAAATATGTTCAGGAACATGATATAAAAAAGTTGAGAAAAAATCACCAATCAACAGTAGTAGTATTGCTACAAAAGTAATTTTAAAAATCAGTAAAACAATTATCAACAAAGTTGACTCCTCTCAATATAATTTGGTTTTGAGAATCAAAATAATTGATAACAGTTAAGAATACATAAAGTCTAAGTTAACATTCGGTAATCGTCTCAAGTATCTCGATGAGGAAGAAAACTATAAATATTCTTGAAAAGAAGTTAAGCAGATTTATGACGAGGGTTGATCATATTCGTCTGTTGGTTATTTTTTTCTGTAGAATTAAGATTAGGGTTCATTTTAAAATTATTAGTTATTGACTATTTTTTTTGTGATTCAAGATTATCCCCAAAATAACGGACAGCTTTATCATTATAAATAAACATGGATTTAATTATTCTTTTTCTCTTGCTCAGTTTCATAAGTTACATGGTAATTAAACGAAATGTAAGCAAAATTACCACAACTCCTACTTGGTTATTGTGGTTGTCTTTAATGATTCCACCGTTAATTTGGGCTGGATGGTATTTGATTAATCCTAGTCAAAATTCCATGCCACCAATTTTAATTTTTATTCCTTTACTTTTATCTCCCATCATTTATGTTTGGTTAATTGAAATAGGGAAAATACCTCAAAAAGAATCGAATCATCAATCCACCATCTCCCTTGAAAAATCAGAAAAAAAACCCATTGAAGAGGAATTAACCCTCCAGAAACTACCTCTTAGTATTAACCCACAGGAAGAAAAAGCCTTACGAGATTGTTTTCCTTGGGGTATTTATTATCTACAGAAAATTGATTATTTACCCCAAGCTATTTTATGTATGGGTAAGTTGATGAGTGCGCCAGAAAAAGCCTATCCTACGGTAAAGAGTAACTTAGAAAAAGTATTTCAAGATCGCTTTTTAATTATCTTTCAAGAAACTTTACAAGGACAACCTTTTTTTGCTTTAGTACCTAATCCTTATTCTCCCACAGCACAACAAAAATTACCTCAAGAAAAATTAACTCGTCCTGATATTGCTTTAATCTTATTATTATTTACCTTTATCACTACAACTATTGTCGGCGTACAACTTAGCGGAGTGGAAGTGTCAGAATTAGAAACGAATCCTCTTTTAATTCTTCAAGGATTACCCTATAGTTTATCTTTAATTCTCATTTTAGGTATCCATGAATTAAGTCATTATCTTTTCGCTGTTTATTATCAAATTCGGACAACTTTACCCTACTTTATTCCTATTCCTTTCTTTTTAGGAACTTTTGGCGCTTTTATTTCCATTAAATCTCCCATGCCGAATCGTAAAGCTGTTTTTGATGTGGCCATCGCAGGGCCTTTAGGGGGCTTTTTAGTAACTATACCAGTATTAATTTGGGGTTTAGCCTATTCTCAGACAGTTAATATGCCAGAACAGATAAATATGTTAAACTTTGAAGCATTAGATCCTCGTTTTTCTTTCCTATTTGCAATTATCAGTAAATTTGTATTAGGAAGTAAATTAATAGCAGATAAAGCCATTGCCTTACATCCTGCTGCCGTTGCAGGTTATATCGGTTTGATTATTACAGCTTTAAATTTAATACCCGTAGGACAATTAGATGGCGGACATATTGTTCATGCTATGTTTGGACAAAAAAAAGCCCTAATAATTGGACAAATAACCCGCATTCTAGTAATTATGTTAGCTTTAATACGGGGAGAATTTTTGTTATGGGCAATAATCCTCATCTTCATGCCAGTAACAGATCAACCTGCTTTAAATGATGTCACAGAATTAGATAATAAGCGAGATTTTCTTGGTTTATTAGCTTTATTATTATTGATTATGATTTTATTACCTTTACCGTCAACGGTGCAAAGTTGGTTAAATATCTAAAGGAAAATTATTAGTTATTTTTATTAATTGTAAAAGATATAGTCTATTTTGCTTTAAAACTTCTCGTGAATTTATCTTTATAAAAGATTTTCTCCTTAAAGTTTCAGACAATCAAAGGCGGCACGATGTAATAATGAATGACGATAAACTAATTCTTGTAAGTTACTGCTATAACCACCGCCAATGACGGCTGCTACGGGATAACCATAGGCTAAACAAGTACTTAAAACTTGCATTTCTCGGCGATATATTCCTGTATCGGTAAGACATAATTTACCTAGGCGATCGCCTACATGAGTATCTACTCCAGCGTCATATAAGACAATATCGGGTTTAACTTGGGTAAGTAAATCAGAAAGATAACTAGCCAAAATTTGTAAATAACCATCATCGTCTAAACCGATAGGTAAAGAAACATCTAAATCGCTTTTTTGTTTACGATAAGGAAAATTTGCTTCGCAGTGCATGGAAAAAGTAAAAACCTGATCATCGTCTGCGAAAATAAAGGCATTACCATCTCCTTGATGTACGTCTAAATCTACTATCAAAATTTTGTTGACTAATCCTTGAGTTAATAAATAACGAGATGCGATAGCCAAATCATTAAAAATACAAAAACCTGAACCATAATCAGGGAAAGCGTGATGAGTACCTCCTGCGGTGTTGCAACATATCCCGTACTCTAAAGCCAATTTTACCGTTAATAAAGTGCCTCCAACGGCGGTACAAGTACGTTTTATTAACCCCTCACTCCAAGGTAAACCGATTCTTCTTTGAACTTTAGGATCTAATGTACCATTACAAAAGTTCTCTACATAGTCAGCACTATGTACTAATTGTAAAATATTCGAGGGAGCAATTTCTGGTTGATGAATTGACTCTGGGGTTATAATACCATCTTTAAGTAACAATTCCTGTAATAACTTAAATTTTGCCATGGGAAAACGATGTTGATCTGGCAACGGGGTGACATAATTAGGGTGATAGACAACAGGTAAATTCACAATGAAGAATAATTAGAAATTAAAAGACTTATTACATATTACTTATTACTTAATTAATCAATGCGCGATCGCCAATCCTTAGAAAAATTATTATCCGCCATAGCTGAAGGTAAAATATCCCCCGAAGAAGGTATAGAAAAGCTAAAATACCTTGATTTTGAACCTATAGCAGATTTTGCCAAAATTGATCATCATCGACAACTGCGCACGGGTTTTCCTGAAGTTATTTGGAGTCAAGGAAAAACCCCCGAACAAATGATCCAAATTTTTACCGTCATGAGGGAAAAAGCCTCAGTTGTCATGGCTACCAGATTAGATGCTGAAGTAGTAGAAATATTACAAGAACAAGTACCTGATTTAAGATATTATCCTATGGCAAAAATCGCCGCTATTGGTCAAAATACCGTTAAATATAAGGGTAAAATATCCATTTTGACAGCAGGTACTGCTGACTTACCAGTAGCGGAAGAATCAGCAATTACCGCAGAATTATGTGGTTTTGAAGTACAAAGATTATGGGATGTAGGAGTAGCAGGAATTCACCGCTTATTGAGTCATCGTCATATCATAGCTGAAGCAGATGTGTTAATTGTCGTAGCTGGTATGGAAGGTGCGTTACCGAGTGTAGTTGCAGGTTTAGGGAGTTGTCCCGTAATTGCTGTACCTACGAGTATCGGTTATGGTGCTAGTTTTGGTGGTTTATCAGCGTTATTAACTATGCTTAATTCCTGTGCAACGGGTATCGGCGTTGTTAATATTGATAACGGTTTTGGTGCGGCTATGTTAGCAGGGCAAATTTTAAGATTAGCAAATCGTTTTATTGATAATTAAGTTAGCTGTTTAATTTTTCTACTCTTTCTAATTGCCAGAGAATTTGATTACCTTCTCGCCGTACTCTGGAAATAATCCAGTTACGCCATGACCATTCTTCACCCCTACTTGTTACCGCACTAGCATTAATGTCCATTAAATCTGCTAATTCAGAGCTTGTAATTAAATAACCATTTTTAGAAATATTTTCCGCAATGTGTAGAGTCTCAATCATATTTTTTAATTGTTTTACTCTTTCATCTCTATTTAAAGATTGTTCTTCAATATTATTTGTATAAGATTCATTCATTATTTTTGATTAGTAAAATTTGTTACTGTTTAATTTTTTTGTCCATATCTTATCACTCATAATAATAGATTATATTAAATAAATAATAATTTTATCTCTACATATTCTCTATATTTTGTCATTTTTGATAATTGATATTTTCTAACTTTCTCGTCTTCCTAAATATTTAACTATTTATTTAGTAATGTTTAATCTTTCTAATAATAAGGTTAGTAATTATGGATAAGTTATTGTTAATTGTCATCAAAATTTGATTTACTTTTAAAGGTGATTTTTTTTGATTAAGTTTAATTGTGATAATTGTTGATGTTGTTGTTGAATCTGCATAGAGATAGAATTACAAACCACATCACATAATTGAAAGACAAAAGGATTAGTAATTTCATAATAGACGTTAATTCCTCTTTGAGTACGAGTTACTACCCCTACTTGAGCCAACATTTTTAGGTGTTTCGAGACATTAGCTTGTCCTAATCCTGTAACTTCAATTATTTCGGTAACGTTTTTAGATCCTCCTCGTAAGCAACAAACAATATTTAAACGACTAACTTCTGATAAAACTTTAAAAAAATCAGCTACCATAGATAATGCGGAAGGAGACATACTAGCCATTAAACATTCTTGAGAATTATTTACTTTTTCTTCGATGGTTAAAGATGAATTTTTCATGATCAATATCTTTACTAACTTATATAGGAATTTTACAATAAACAACTCCTATAACAATGTTAATGTCTTTAGTTGTTGTTAATGGGAGAGAAAAAATAGACACTACTAACTTTTTACAATAAGATGTTAATTAAATAATCAACGATGATGCTTAAGTATAAGGTAGCAGATCAGGTTTTGTATAATAATTAGGGTTTGCTGAATAAATCAGAAAGCTATTAAAATCAAGGCTTGGGGCATCGTTAAGTTAATAAAAAAGTGCGTAGTTTTAGGCATTTT